>JAOTSI010000209.1 GCA_029865005.1 Desulfobulbaceae bacterium | reverse complement strand
AGTTCACGAAAATGGGAACCCAAACCGAAACCGAACATATGAAGCGAAGTCGTCTTTTTGCCGATTTGGGTGGAGTACGAGCCAAAACCTTAGCCTTTTTCCGCCAAAATAATTTTACAGGTCTCCGCGACCTAAAAGAGGCACTTACTTCCCATCCTGATCAAGAAGCAGTGAAATTTGTTCACCTCTGCGACGGTTATCTTGCAGAACTCGCAGGCCAACCGGATAAGGCACTAGAATACTATGAACTACTTTTCAAAGAAAAAGATGAATCCCTGCTAGAAGACATTCTTCGCAGAATAGCCTCCATTACTTTAACCCAAAACAATATAGACAACAGTATATTAGCCTTAGAGTCACTCTGTCATATCTCACCAACCTATATCCCACAATATGGCGATCTCCTACGGTTGACCGGTTCGCACCAAGAGGCAATTGATGCCTACCTCTACTATATCGAGCAAATCCCGAATGATACAAATATAATGCTCAAAATAGGCTCATATTATCGTGAACTCAACATAGAAGAAGGTGCCCGAGCCATGTTTGAACATGTTCTACAACTTGAGCCGGAAAACGCTTTGGCCACCCGCTTACTTACCGATAATACTACGGCTTAAGGGCACGGAAAAAGAATATAGAGCCCAAAATGACGAAATATTTTTTCCGCCACCCATATACATTATAACCATTTATTAACTCCGCATTGATGATCTATAGCGAACAACGCCAACTGTCTAAACCTAAGGCAATTGTGGCCACTTATTATCTCCCAATATATATAATTAGCTAGTTAAAAATTTTATTACTAGATACAGTAAGAGATTACATCATCTCTTTCATTATCTTCAAACCACTACACCAATGCAAGTGTTCACCAGCACCACGTCTCCGCGCGATCCAGCCGGATTCACGTAGGAATAACTATAATTCACCGACCTGACCACCTACATCCGCAGCACTTGTGAAGGCTTGCCACGCCGATGTAATAGAACTTTTCTTTTCAACCCGGTGAACAGTTACACACCAATAATGTTATAAAATCACCATTTATGTAGACCACTTCACATGGTTAGCTAAACCTACTCTTTTGCATACCGTCCGACACAGCCCTCCCACCACTGCATAACCCCCAGTATTTATATAAAAAAAATAATAATACTGTTTTTGGCACATTCATTGCGAATATATCTTTCAAAGAAAACGAGACAATAGGATTAACTACAATAATTTCACATGTAGTTCTCTATGACTTCCTTTTTATCACGATGATTTAGTCAACTTTATAGATATTAACCCCGCAACCCCATACAAGGATAGGACCATGGAAAACAGTGCCGTAAACCGAAACAATCACCCCTGTTTCAATGCCGGAGTTAAAGGACAATTCGGGCGAGTACATCTTCCCGTCGCCCCTGCCTGCAACGTTAAATGCAACTTCTGCAATCGCAAGTATGATTGTGTTAACGAGTCCCGTCCAGGCGTTACCAGCACAGTACTCTCTCCGGAACAAGCGGTCACATATATGGATAAGGTTTTGGCCATGGAACCTAGAATTAGCGTGGCAGGAATTGCAGGACCGGGCGACCCCTTTGCCAATGCTGAACAAACCATGGAAACCCTGCGACTCATTAGGGCACGTCACCCCAAAGTCATTTTATGTCTTGCATCCAACGGATTAAATCTTGCCCCTTATGTAGCTGAATTAGCAGAGATCGACGTATCCCATGTAACTGTTACTGTGAACGCTGTCGACCCTGAAATCGGAGCAAAGGTATACGGCTGGGTACGTGATGGTAAGGTGGTCTATCATGGTGTTCAGGCGGGCCAACTTTTACTCAACCGCCAGCTCGAAGCCATAACTGCTCTAAAAGCATACAATATAACTGTCAAAATCAACACTATCGTCATTCCAGGCATCAATGATCATCACACCATTGCCATAGCCAAAAAAATGAAAGAACTTGGGGCGGATCTGCTTAACTGCATGGCCATGTTTCCTAATGCCGGTACTCCATTTGGGGATATCATTGAACCTTCCAAGCAAAAGATAGCAGCTCTCCGGCAAGAAGCTGAGAAATATCTCCCCCAAATGCGTCACTGCACCAGGTGTCGAGCTGATGCGGTTGGCTTACTTGACGAGGACCGAACCGATGAAATGCGCGGCTGTTTATCCGCTTGTGCTTCAACCCCTACTAACCCTGCCAGTGAGCGTCCCAACGTAGCGGTCGCTACCAGGGAAGGAGTTTTAGTAAATATGCATTTAGGAGAAGCAGATACATTTCAGATCTGGACCAGAAAAGATGGAAAATATGAATTAGTGGGCGAACGTCCAGCTCCAAAACAGGGTGGAGGCATGAAACGCTGGATAAGCCTAGCTCGAAGCCTCAACGACTGCAAGGCGGTGTTGGTGAACGGAGTCGGTGAAAAACCCCATGAAATACTGCAACAATCAGGGTTAGAACCGGTGACCATGAACGGTTTCATCGAATCCGGCCTAGAAGCGATTTATCAAGGTCACTCTACCAGCGATCTCAAAGGCAGAAGGAAGTCATGCGCAGCCGGAGGTTGCTCCGGAAGCGGTGGGTCCTGCATGTAACAATAATCAGTAACCGTTCTTAAACACTACAGATATGCACCATCAGTCCTACCGGAAATTGGCACACATCTAATAATTTTTTTGAACGGTTACATCGCAAACACTCTTGGAGACAATATAATGAAAATTGCAATAGCCTCAACAAACGGTGTGGACGTTAATGAACATTTCGGACGTAGCCAACGTTTTTTAATCTGTGAACTTAAAGATGACGGCCCAAAAATATTGGAAGAACGCAAAGTAACTCCCTATTCCGATAACGATAAGGGCCACACCTTTAATCAAGATAAATTTTCCAAAATCGCCCTTGCACTTAGCGGCTGCAAAAGAATTTACTGTTCAGCAATTGGTGACAAACCGGCTAATGAACTTCAATTAATAGGTATATCAACAAAAATTGGGTCTATAGCCATAGCAGACATACGCCCCTGAAAATAATTGCGGGACCAAACGAAATCTTTGCGCCGCAAAAACCGTGAGAGATAATCTATTATATTATCAGGGAAAGTTTTGCAGTCCCGCAATTTAGTTATATCATTTATAAGTGTGCTGCTAATTGGTCACGGCCACATCATGAAGATGAGGTGGCCGTGACCAATTACTCTAGCGAAGCATATTTAAACAGTTACCTACAACCCAGGTGACCAGGTGCGATAAGTTTACTAATTTACCCAATAAACCAATACCAAAAATATATTCCGAATTTATCATGCCGACCGTGCTCAAAAAACGACCAATAATATCGAGTGCACTCATCATTATTCTTGCACTCTCAATGTCCTCAAACGTGCAGGCGCTTGAACGGTTTCCTCCGCTGAGAGTTGCGGTAGCCGCTAACTTCCTCATGCCGATGGAAGAAATACGTCGTGTATTCACCGGTGAAACCGGAATCGAACTCCAAATCATTGCAGGCTCAACAGGTAAATTATACGCCCAAATTAAACATAGCGCTCCCTTTGATCTATTTCTAGCAGCTGACACCAAACGGCCGCGCCTACTCTTTGAACAAGGCTTAGTCGACAAACCGATAAATTACGCTAAAGGCATGGTTTACCTCTGGAGCACAGAGAAAATCGATGCAGTTAATTGGCAGGAAGCGCTCAAACAGATCAGAACCGCCAAAGTCGCCATACCAAGCCCTGACACTGCACCCTACGGTGAAGCAGCCAGGAAGGCACTTCACAATGCCAGACAATGGGTCCAGATTGAAAACAACTTGGTTTATGGTCAATCTGTAGCTCAAGCCTTCCAGTTCGGGGTAAGCGGCGGAGTAAAAGCAGCCTTTGTCTCGGCCTCCTATGCTTTAAGCGAACAAGGTCGCAAGGGCTCCTCATGGCTAGTCTCTGAGGCAGGCAAAGTTAACCAGGCAGCTTGTCTCATTTTAAAATCAAACTATCCCGAACGAGCAACCCGTTTTTTATCTTTTACAACCTCGATGAAAGTACAACCCATCTTACAACGATACGGTTATCAATAGATATCATGGATTATAGCGCACTCTACATATCCGGCAAACTTGCCCTTATTTCCACTGCTCTTTTATTGATAATTGCAGCACCACTGTCCTACTTTTTGGTCCATGTCCGTTTCCGAGGTAAATTTTTTCTGGAAGCCTTGGTGAGTGTACCATTAGTCTTACCCCCAACGGTTCTTGGTTTCTTTCTCCTAATTATCATGAGTCCCGAAAGCTTGCCCGGACGGCTCTGGCATACACTCACCGGCGGAAGTTTACTCTTCACCTTTTGCGGCATTGTTGTGGCTTCCATGGCCCATAGTTTACCCTACACGATTCAACCCCTTAAAACAGCCTTTGAAAAGATTGATAAACGAATCTTGGAGAGTGCCATGGTACTAGGTTGCTCACGTTTTAACGCCTTTTGGCGAGTAGCCCTTCCCAATGCCAAAAACGGTATAGTCGCTGCCGGAGTACTAACTTTTGCCCATATCATGGGTGAATTCGGAGTGGTCCTAATGGTTGGCGGTTCCATCCCCGGTGAAACACGGGTGGCCTCCATCGCGGTTTACGAATACGTGGAAGCGCTACGCTACCGAGAGGCATGGCTCCTTTCCGGTGCCCTGCTAATCACCAGTTATCTGGTTTTACTCTGTGTAATGTATCTCAACGGGAGGCCTGCCCCACATGAAGCTTAATGCATATATCCAAAAAAAAATGCATGGTTTTACCATTGACCTCTCTTTTTGTTGCCAACCGGGCGAGCTTCTAGCCCTTGTCGGCCCATCAGGTGCGGGAAAAACAACTATTATTCGGATGCTCGCCGGTCTTGAACAACCAGACAAAGCTACCATTACCAATGGCAACACGGTTTGGCTGGATACCAAGCAAGGGATAGAATTATCCCCGGGGAAACGAAAATTAGGTTACGTCTTTCAGGAATTCTCCCTTTTTCCCCACTTAAATGTTGAAAAAAATGTGGCTTTCGGAACCAAAAATCAGGAAAGGGTCGAATCATTATTACGCCTATTTGGCATCCATCATCTGCGAAAACGCGCAATCAAACATATTTCAGGGGGTGAACGGCAACGTACGGCTCTGGCTCAGGCACTAGCCCCGAATCCAAGAGTTTTGTTATTGGATGAACCATTTTCCGCATTGGACCCCATAACCAGAAAAAAAATGCGCACTGATCTGGCCCGTCACAAAAATATGCTTCATATTCCTATTATCCTAGTTACCCACGATCTGGAAGAAGCCCATTTCCTGGCCGACACCATTGTACCGGTGGTCGAGGGAAAACACGCACCCCTTTGGCCCGAGCTCTGTCCGAGTAGTGTCCGAGACGATACAAGCAAATCAGGTTTTTCCCCCTTTGATATGGAAACAAGCAACCTGGGACCATTCCCTACAAACCCCATTTTGCCCACACCTTGAACTAAAAGAGTAATCTTATGAAAGGTCTTATTGACTCAACTTTACGCGAAGGGACCCAACGGGTTGGAGTACGTTTCAGCTCGCAACAAAAACAGGAGATCGTCTCGCGTTTGCTTGATGCTGGCATTGAGGAAATAGAGCTGGGCATCGTATCAACTTATGATCACGAGTTAAGACAATTACTTTCCTGGTGCCGCAAACACACGAACCATCGCCGTTACGCCCTCTGGTCTAGATGTTGCGAAAATGATATCAGAGCGGCTGCAGATTTAGCACCCGATATTCTTTCCCTTTCAATTCCGGTTTCTGATCTTCACATTCACAAAAAATTGGAGCGTGATCGCCCCTGGATATTAACAAATTTAAAAAAAAGTTTACATCTGGCTTATCAATTGGGATTTCGATATATTTCAGTTGGATTGGAAGATGCTACCAGAGGTGACCGGGACTTCTTGGATATGGTTTTCAAAACAATCAGGGACAACGGTGCTAAACGTATACGGCTGGCTGATACCGTGGGGATAGCTGGCCCAACCGAAATGAGCAACCTGGTACGCCGTGCATTGAATATCTCAGGCTTAGAGGTGGGTGTTCACACCCATAATGATTTCGGAATGGCTACCGCCAACGCACTATTAGCTTTGGAAAGTGGGGCTCAATGGGCAGACGCTACTATTATGGGTTTAGGCGAACGGGCCGGTAACGCCAGATTAGAAGAATTGGCATCCTTTCTCCATATTCGTAATAAACATAACTACGACCCTGCTGCTTTAGTTGAACTGGCAAAAATAACTGCAAAGATGTGTCATCGAGAAATAGCATCAGACAAACCCCTACTGGGAAAACAAATATTTTCCTGCGAAACAGGATTACATCTACAAGGCTTAGTACGAGAACCTGCGAGCTATGAGCCTTTCCCTCCAGAAAAAATAGGTGCTCAACGAGATCTACGCTTTGGTGCCAAGGTGGGGAAAAAAACATTGCGAGATAGAATAAATGCAGCAGGACAATCCCTTAGCGAACCACAACTCGAAGAACTTGTGAGAAACGTACGCACAGTATTTCAAGACAACAATGCGTCCTTACCTCTTAACGAATTGGATAGATTATTACAACCAGGATGAAACCCTATTTATTAAAGCTATTAAGCCCCAAAAGCCAACGACATTTTAGGTATAACGATTGGTAACCGTTCACCAGTTTGAAAAGAAAAGTTCTATAACATCGGCTTGGTAAGCGTTTACCAGTGCTGCGCATGTGTGCAAGCAGGCCGGTGAACTATAGTTAAACCTATGTGAATCCAGACTGATTGCGCGCAGGCGTGGTGCTGGTGAACGCTTAAAACGATTGAATAGTTTCAAGATCAAAAATATATTAGAGAGAAAGCCATCCATCACAATTCAACTCAAGTTAATCAGGTCTCCTGGTTTATCCTGCCGAGCTACAGCAACCTGTATTTCACTATGACTATCCAAAAATTTACGCACAGTGCTGAGGGCCAAGTGGGGATCATTATTTGAATCACTTAAATGAGCAAGAACGACATGTTGCAACATGTCCCCTTTACTCAATTGTGCCAAGAAAGCACCAGCATCCTCGTTGGCTAGATGTCCTTGCCCAGAACGAATTCGTTGTTTCAAAAACATAGGATAGGGTCCATTAAGTAACATCTCTGGATCATGATTAGCCTCAAGGACCAAACCTTGGCAACTGCGGAGGTGATGCGCTACCAAATTAGTTACCTTACCAATATCAGTACAATAACCAAGACTTACCCTCCCGTCGGTTAGCAAAAAACCCACTGGATCCGCTGCGTCATGGGAAAGGCAGAATGGATGTATTCCCAGTTCACCTATTTCAAAACCAGTCCCAGCCTCAAATTCACAACGGACAGCTAGTTTACCAATTTTTTTCTCAGCAGCTGCATAAGTTTTACTGTTGGCATACACCGGAAGTTTAAACCTCCGGGATATAACACCAACCCCTCGGACATGATCCAGGTGCTCATGGGTTACCAAAACAGCACTGATCTGCTCGGGCTGATATCCCACACAAGCAATACGTTGCTGCAGATCTACTCCAGAGAAACCAGCATCAATCACCACCACGGTGTCACCTGAAGCCACCAGAACAGAATTACCCTTACTACCGCTACCTAAAACACAAAACTCCATATAAAAAAACCATATCCAATGGGATTTCACT
>JAOTSI010000208.1 GCA_029865005.1 Desulfobulbaceae bacterium | reverse complement strand
GGAACCAGTAGTACAGGACGGTAAAAGTTCCTGACCCCAAACCGGTATTGGTCTACAGATTGGCTATGTTCGTCCCTTCTCCCTTAATGGGAGAGGGTCAGGGTGAGGATAGAACCGAGTGGCAAAAGGTGAAGTTTAGATCGTCAACGACTTCCACCTTCGTGTACTAGAACGTGAAAATCTGGGCACTTATTCCGGCAGCAGGTCGTACCCTCCCGCATGGGGTAATTTAAACCCCTGGTGCAACGTGGTAGGATCTGGTAGTTTGTCATGTGCATCTTTTGTTTATGATTTTCCGTTTACAAAAATATGACCCAAAAGAAGCCAGAAACAACCGGAGATAAACAAAGCTGTTCCAGATCGATAATCTAATGCGCTAGTCCCTTTCTTTTTTCGAGCATCAATGTTGAATGATTTGCACTTGCAGAGTATTCTCAGCCATTGTTTTTATGATAAGGAAGATTTTTTTATAATAACTAATTGGAGTAAAAAATGAAATTATGGGTAACGCCGAATGGCGACCGTTGGCTTTGCAATGAATGCGCAGAGCAATTCAACGAGCAGATCGAAAAAGAACAATGGCGTGCCCCGTTCGAACGAATGGACCCGATGCTGCGCTGCTCCGAGTGTAAGCAGTCAGATGTGGACTTTCCTGATTAATTTTCGCAGAAACTCCAGAGACCCCATTATTTTTCATTATACTTTGATGAAAAATATCACCCGTCATTATTTTTGTACGATGCCGGATCACACCCCAACACCGGCATCGTACATGACTGTTCCCGCTACGTCGACATTTTCATGACCAAAATCGGCGCACAAAATGTGCTTGCCTGCACTTACTCGTCGAGCAATCGCCTGGCCGATTAACCCGGCCCCCAATCACGACAAGTACATCTTTCATCACTCCAACTCCTGATGAACCAATTAGTTCATTTGGACATAAATAGATATCAAAACCCGGGTGCAGCTTGTTAGGGCCTCGCTTTTAGACTGTGCTCTCGCTCTTTTCAGGGAGGCGGGGCTGGATGCTAATTCCGGTGACAGCATAACTAATTATTGGCACTCTGCTCGTTAAGTTTCTAAACTCGACCCGTATCGAGACCAGATCAAACTGATGCTTGAGGAGTGGCCCAGGGTCAAGGCACCGGTGGTACTCCAACGCCTTCGCGATCAGGGCTTTGATGGCAACATTACCATTGTGCGAAATTACCTTCGGCAGCTTCGCGGCGAATCATTGCATAAGCAACCATTTATCCACTACGAGCCAGTGAGTCGGGCGAACAGATGCAAATCGACTGGGGACATTTTTCCGGTCTCGTTTATGACGGGACCTTGCGAAAACTTTACATATTAGCAATGATGGAGTCGCTTCCAGAAAAACGTCTCATTCCCAATAAAAAACTGAGTCAGACAACCGGGAGATGATTGATAGTCTTCTGTATCTTTTCGTGTCCAAAATTTATCTATGAAAGTATTTGACAAGGACACATACTACAAAGGGATAGAGACGTGCAAGCAATCAGGTAACAGCTTAATATTACATGGTAAAAAAACATACAGCTAACTGATTCATTAGACCATGAGATAGTAAGTGGTCACAGATGCCTCAGATTTATGCGGTTGCCGCTGCTCAATAAAGCTATCCATGCGGACAAGGGTAACCGTATAAAAATACTATAATTACAACCAGTTATCATGTTTCAGGTAGCAATGCCTCGCTGATTGAGAAATTCAGCAAGCTTCTTATCAGTTCCTTTGATATGATCAATGAGCCAAGTCCTAAGATAGCTAGTAATCTCCAACGAAACTACCAATTTACCTTCAGATATACGCTGATGACAATCACTGATATGCTGGATAAAATCCTTATGTTCTTCTAACTGATGCTTTAACCCCGGATAATTATGTTTGCGCATCAAATCCTGCTCGTCAGTGAAGTGAAACCTGGTATAATCAAGCAACCCTTGAAGCAACTCAAGAATAGCCGTATCCGGTTCTTTTTTACGAATGCTTTCATAAAATGAATTAATGAGATCTACCAATTCCTTATGTTGTTCATCAATAAGTCGAACATTAAGAATTATACTACTGTCCCATGATATTATCGCCATACTTCCACCTACTTTTAAGTTACGTACCGGCACATGGGGTTGTTTCCCCCGCTCAATACAACATACACTCCCATTTCTTTATAATACCATGACCTGCAAGTTCTATTCAACAAAACACGAACACACTACGGATAAACAGGCAAATAATCGATGAGTTCTATAGCTTCACTACCTCTACTCTTTTTCACCATGTTTATTCAAGTGGTAGTGCCCCCACTGCCAGCAGAGTTAATCGTTATAAGCGCCGGAAAAATCCATGGTACCACTCTTACCACCATCTTTGCTGGAGGCGGACTTCTTACCGGATCAATAACCGTTTATTACCTAGGTCGTTTTATCCATTCTAAACTTGAACGTTTTTTTCAACGGGACAAAACCCAACAAATAATCAGCCGTTTAAAAAAGATTGAGAATGCCTTATTATGGGTTCGCATTTTACCCTATAACCCCTCGGATATTATATCATACGGGGCTGGAATTATAGAAATTAATCCAGTAAAATTCATCCTCATCTCAATTGTCACTTCATTTACACGAACATTCCTACTTGCACTACTGGGAGAATACATCGTCGACATGAAGACATTTTTCATTGTAGGATCCATTCTTATCTGTTCCTTTCTCATCGGCTCTCTGGTAGCTTACGGCAAACCGAACAAAAAAAAGGCATAATCTCATGGATAGCTCTCAATCTGTGAACAACACAACTTTTTTTCAATCACCACCCTTGCTCAAAAACCAACAAGGAACCACCCGTCGAGTGGGATTTGAAATAGAATTTGGTGGAATTACGCTGGAACAGGCTGTTGAGGCTGTAATAAAGAATTTCGGCGGAACATCATACCGAACCAATAACTATTCCCATGGGGTTAAAAATAGTCTCCACGGAAATTTTACCATTGAACTCGACTCTCTATTCTTCAAGGACAAATACTATGAAAAATACCTAGAAAAACTAGGAATAAACCTGGCAGAATTTGTAGAAATCACCAGCTTTGAAGATTTCCTTTCCAACGCAGCCGCTTTTTTAATACCCCATGAGGTCGTAACCCCCCCCATCCCCATAGACTGTTTAAATGACGTTGAAAAGCTAAAAACCACCCTTTACGAGCAAAGCGCCAAAGGCACCGGGGCCTCAATACGATATGCCTTTGGACTGCACATGAACCCGGAAACTCCATCATTGGATGTAACAGTCATTTTGGGCCACCTTCGGGCCTTTTTATTACTCTATGAATGGATCAATGAACAATCTGAAATCGACTTTACTCGTCAACTATTACCTTATATCAAACCGTTCCCTGGACAATACGTCCAATTGATACTCACCAATTCATACCGTCCAGATATAGATCAATTCATCGCCGATTATCTCTATTTCAACCCAACCCGAAATCGCCCTCTGGACCTTACTCCTTTACTAGCAGTCATAGACGAAGAAAAGGTTCTTCAAAACATTACGGAAAAAAACCTTCTCAAAAAACGACCTGCATTTCACTATCGTTTACCTAACTGCCTTATAGATGAACCACTTTGGACCATTGCCGGAGAATGGAATCTATGGGTCACCGTGGAGAGATTAGCCGCTAACCCAGACAAAATGAAGTTGATGTGTGCCGATTACATGGAGACCAAAAGCTACCTGCTTGATTACTTGCTAGATGAATGGCCCCTTAAAGTAGACCTATGGTTGAGCAAATGAAGCAGACAAAACCGGTGATTGGAGTAAGCGGCCCGAATAAAGGAGGAATGGCGGCCTGGCTCTTTACCAAACGGGCCATTATCAAGGCGGGTGGAAAACCACTACGAATAAAACCACATAAACCTGTGGACGGGTCCCTGCTCGATGGCCTCATTTTAGGCGGTGGTGCCGATATCGATCCAGAACATTATGGTGAGCAAAGAGAAACAGACAAACCACCCCCCTCACAAAACCACCGCCCCTTACCACGTAAGATATTAGAGTTCGGAGTATACCCTCTACTATTCATATTACGTAAAGTGCTCAGCACCAAGCAATATAACAAAATTGACCCAGCCAGAGACGAACTGGAAAACAATCTTATCAGGCAGGCACTTAAGAAAGAAATCCCTATTCTCGGAATTTGCCGTGGAGCCCAGCTACTCAATATTTACTTTGGCGGCACCTTATATCAAAACCTGCGGCAATTCTATCAAGAAGTACCACACTACTACACGATTTTACCGAAAAACAGCATCATCATTACGCCTGACACCTT
The DNA here is from genome assembly GCA_029865005.1 of Desulfobulbaceae bacterium. Lineage (GTDB taxonomy): Bacteria > Desulfobacterota > Desulfobulbia > Desulfobulbales > Desulfobulbaceae > JAOTSI01. The sequence continues at coordinate 3,349 of JAOTSI010000208.1, read as the reverse complement.
ATTGTCCCGAATCATGAATGGAAAGTCGTATCAAGTTAACGCACTTCATTACCAAGCTATCAATAAACTTGGGAGAGGATTTCAAGTGGTAGCTCGCCAAGAAAACGGTATCATCCAAGCGGTAGAAAACCGTAACCACCCATTTATGCTAGGGGTACAATGGCATCCGGAATATTTACCCCTCTCTGCAAAACAACAAAGCATCTTTACTGCCTTTGTCAAGCATGCGGCTAAACACTATGGATAATATGTTACAATTGGCTACAATTACAAAGTCCACATTACGTAGATTTCATCAGGACTCACAGGTTATTCAGCTTTATGCAGTGCCGCTTTTACCTTAACACCAAAGCTATGCGGTAAGAGGCAACCGCATTAAAGCATGGTACCTCTTACCGCATAGCTCGTTCCCGCAAACTACTCACAGCTTGCGGTACGCTTTGCTTACTTAAAATATCCACTATCCAACCCAAACCAAATGGAACTTCACCTGGATCTGTGGAGACGTGATAGAGAACCAAACTTTGCTTAGGCAAGTCCTCTTGCACCAGCCAATACCCAGTTGTATCCTTTATCGTTTCCTCAGGCTTAAGACCAGGCCATTCCACCATAGACCAATACAGCACAGACACTGCACCATTGGTCTGTAAGTCTGTTATTTTTAATCGATATCGCTTTTCTTTACCTAAAGGCAGACCAAGAGCATAATTCATCACCGTTTGTCCTTCCGTACGACTAACGACTTCCACCGTTTTAACATTGGGCATAAAATTAGGATACCCTGTAAAATCAGATAGAATTGAGTTAATCATTTCTCTTGACGCCCCTATGCGCCCAAGGGCTTCAAATGTTTGCATACCCTCGCGTTCCGCTTTGAGCTCCCGAAAAACAACCTCCCCCAGCTGAAGTAAACTTTCCTCTTCACTACTTACCGATATAGCCTTCACTATTGTTCCTGCAAACACTTCCGAACAATCACAACTAAAAAGGAAACAACTTCCATCCTGTACCACAAACAACAACAAAAACATAAAGGACTTAGATAATATAATTCTTTTTCGGATCATGATCATCCCTACGCACCTCAAAAATTAATTTCGCTAATCCATTACAATTGTATATTCCTTATTGTATATCCTTCCAACTTAAATCAAATTTGGCCAAATACTTTCGTAATCTATCAGCATCATTGAACTGTTTCTTCCTGGTCCTGGAAACGTGGAATAATTTTCTACCCGCTTCTGATAGAGTATCAGCAGCCTGGCACACCCTTATAACCTCTGCAAGTTGCACCATATCAAAACGGTCAATTTCATGTAATCTATTCTTTCCCAATACATTTTCCACCAACTCTTCACATGGATCTTTATCATATGGGTACCAACTTTCTTTCAACCGCACAATTTCCTCTTCAACCAAATCCACGTTAATTCTACCACCAGGTGCCAGGGATGCCATACGGGTTACCGCACCGTTAAGGTCGCGAAAATTAGCACTCCATTTCGACTCTCCTGATACAGCAAAGGTTATAAACCGGGCTCGTGCCTCCTTATTCATGGTGATGAATTTTCCATATTTTCCTGCAAATCTTTCCAGTTCATAATCTAGATTGGGAGAGATATCTTCCGTCCGATCTGCTAGACCAGGAAGATTAAAAGTCCATAGATTAATTCTGGCCAACAAATCCTCCCGGAAATATCCTTTACAAATTGCTTGTTTTAAATCACAATTTGTCCCGCAGATTAAATGGAAATCACTTTGCTCTTCCTGATCGGCACCCATGGGGTAAAAACGCTTTTCCTCAATGGCTCTCAAGAGCATAGCTTGCTCATCAAGCCCCAACTCAGATACCTCATCTAAAAATAATAGTCCCTTATCAGCCTCGCGCAATAAGCCCATTCTATTATTCATTGCACCAGTAAATGAGCCTTGAACATGTCCAAATAAGGCAGACATCGCCCCATCACCCCGGATGGTTGCACAATTAACCTCTACGAAACGACCTGTTAAAATTTGTCTGTTATTTTTAAGCTCGTAAATTTGCCTCGCTAATCTTGATTTCCCTGCCCCTGTGGGCCCGGTAAGTAATATCGGGCCAAAAGAATTAACTGCTACCCGCTCTATTTGCTCAATCAGGTAGTTGAAATACCGATTTGTTGTTTCAATACCAAATTTAAGAAATGAATTATCATCTTTATTTATTGTGATAAATCTACCAGCAATACGATCATAACGGGAAAGATCCAAATCGATAATCTCATAGAACCCAACCAAATCCCTATCACTTTCGTTAGGCGGAATAGTTTGAACAAATTTCGCTGGAAAATATCGCGATTCTGTCAACAAAAAAAGACATATTTGGGAGACATTGGTACCGGTAGATATATGTACAAGATAGTTATCGTCTTGATTAAATTCATAACTAACAGCAAAATCATGCAAAACACCGTATACCTCTTCAAAATCCCAAGGGTCCTCAAAAACCACGCTATGTCCAATCACCATGGTCTCCGGCGACACCTGACCTATATCATATTTGATCTGCGTTAAAATATTCGTATCTTCCTCCTGATATAAAATATCAAAACGATCTATTAGCAAATCATCATGTTGAAACAAAGCTATTGTGGGACGCCACCTCTCCCATCTACTATTTACCCCTCCGCTGTAATCCAAGGATATGCCTAACATTCCTATAGCGTTAGTTTTTTTCACCCTAACTATTACCTCATTCAACAAGTAGTCTTTTTAGTTATTGTTTTTGATTCGAAATCAAAAACAACAGAAAACATAAAACAATTATTTTGTTATGGATTTATGACAATACCGTGCCACAATAGAATAATGCCTGCGCAAATAACAATATCAGCAATAAGAACTTTTCCCCGGTTAGAATCTTTTCGATATTCCTATCAAAATTTCTAGCCACCCCCTTACCCCCCCAGCAATTATATTACTACTCAGTTTTCGACCTATTTTTAGAATTCACCTACAACCCCGAAAGGATACTTCACCAGAAATCCACAATCACCACCGCTGGCACACTCCTTGCTCTTAAACTATTGTAGCCCAACGACTACAATCCACCCGATAGACTAACCTCTACCACAAAAAATGGCCGTTGATGCCCTTAACCATACCAATCAAGGAGAGATCTTAGAATGATCGTTATAGACGGATGCGTAGGCAATGGAGGCGGTCAAACCCTTCGAACCTCTCTCGCTTTATCACTTGTTACCGGCAAACCATTTTCCATATACAATATTCGAGGGAACAGACCAAAACCAGGCCTTCTCCGGCAACATCTTACTGCTTTAAACAGTGCCGCCCTTGTAGGAAACGCTAAAGT
>JAOTSI010000016.1 GCA_029865005.1 Desulfobulbaceae bacterium | reverse complement strand
CATAAGCAACTTCATCCAGTTGTGGTAGCACCTCCATAACCCATTCACCTATGGTGGTGGTGGGTATTTCCTTGGCACCAGTATCTTGAAGCCTGACTTCAATGGCGTCGACAAATTCGTCTATGGCGGTTATACTCACCTCTCTTTTTTCACAGGCCTTTTCCAAACCCGCCACCATCTTTCCGCGATTCCAGGACTCCCTACGACCATCCTTTTTGATGAGCATGGGGAGCATCATCTCAATACGTTCATAAGTAGTGAACCTTTTAAGACAACCGTTACATTCACGCCGACGCCTGGTAATCTCCTTATCCTTATTCAGTCTGGAATCAATAACTTTATTGTCGAGATGACCACAATAAGGACATTTCATGATTCATGTTCCATCAGATTGGACGCTCTCACAGCCAGTTGAAAATTTATTGGGCATATATACCATTAAGAATGCAGCCGTTGATCGATTAATGAAAAACGGAAAAAATCATCTTTCAACAAAAAATGATAACTTAATAGATAGGAAATTGATCACACAATGCCTTAACACCCGTACGTATTCGTCCAATTTCATCTTTATCTCTATTGGCTATCACGGTATTAATCCAATCAGCAATTTGAATCATTTCTTGATCCTTCAAACCCCTGGTAGTTACGGAAGGAGTACCGATCCGTATACCGCCGGTAACAAAACGTGATTGAGTATCAAAAGGAATAGCATTCTTATTTACCGTAATGCCAGCCAGTTCTAGTAGTTCCTCGGCTTCCTTACCGGAGATTTCCTTATTATTAAGATCCACCAGCAATAGGTGATTATCAGTTCCTCCAGAAACTATACGAAAACCGTGCTCTATAAGCCGGGCTGCCATAACCTGGGCATTTCTAACCACCTGCTTCTGATAATTCACAAAATCCCGACTCATAGCTTCTTTGAAGCCAACAGCCTTTGCAGCAATAACATGCACCAATGGCCCGCCTTGAATACCCGGGAATATTTTACTATCAATCATTTTACCATACTTACTTTTAGCAATGATAACCCCTCCACGTGGACCACGAAGAGTTTTATGAGTAGTACTGGTCACAAAATCGGCGTAAGGAACGGGTGAAGGATGAACCCCAGCAGCTACGAGACCCGCGATATGAGCCATATCAACCATAAAGTATGCACCGATCTGATCAGCAATACGTCTAAACCCCTCAAAATCGATAACCCTAGGATAAGCGCTGGCACCAGCAACAATCATCTTAGGCCGATTTTCAAAGGCCATCCTCTCGACTTCCTCCATGTTGATTAGCTCAGTCTTTTTATCAACACCATAGGATACAAAATTAAATAATTGCCCGGAAAAATTAACACCAGCCCCATGGGTCAGATGACCGCCATGGGCAAGATCCATACCTAATACTTTATCATTTGGCTTAAGCATGGCAAAATACACCGCCATATTAGCCTGACTACCGGAATGGGGCTGGACATTAATATATTCACCCTGAAAGAGTTCCTTAGCCCTATTAATCGCTAAGGTTTCCACCTCGTCAGCATAATCACACCCACCATAATATCGACGGTCAGGGTACCCTTCAGCATATTTATTAGTAAAAATAGAACCTTGAGCTTCAAGTATACTTTGAGAAGCAATATTTTCTGATGCGATAAGCTCCAGTTGACTGGACTGTCGCTCACTTTCCGATCCTATAATACGAAAAATATCTGGATCCGTATGCTCTAATGATTTCATATAAAATCCCCTAAATCTATCTAATAATCATTGCCTGAAAAGCTTCTTAAATAAACTGTTAATTCAACATATAACCTTAACAGGTCGATAAACATATCGATTAATGTAGTTCATCTTCAGATAAAGTAATAGTAAAAAATATGATAGTTGAAACAAAAAAACCGGCTGGTGCCACTTGAGCACTCCCGCCGGTTTTTCATACGAAAATATGGTTATACCATCACTTCAGCATATCAAGTCTACGTTGATGACGACCATCACCAAATTCACTTTCCAACCATACCCTTACTATGTCTAAAGCGACCTCCGTACCCAACACCCTTGCGCCTAAACAAAGAACATTGGAGTTATTATGCTCACGACTCATCCTAGCTGTAAAGGATTCATGACACAATGCGGCACGGATATGACGATACCGATTAGCCGCAATAGACATCCCTATTCCAGTTCCACAGATCAAAATACCTCTTTCGCAATCACCTGAAGAAATCAACCCGCACACTTTTTCAGCATAGCAGGGGTAATCAACAGATTCCAAACTATGGCAGCCTGAATCAACCACCTCGACATTACGCTTACTCAAAAAATCAACCACGAGCAGCTTCAAGTCAAGCCCACCATGATCACACCCCAGTGCTATCTTCATCTTGATACCTCTTGAGTAACCCACAGTAGATCAGGAATATTTTCGCATAACCACAACGGCATTAGTACCTCCAAACCCAAATGAATTGGATATTGCGGTGATTACATTTGCCTCCCGTGCAACATTTGGAACATAATCCAGGTCACAATGAGGATCAGGGTCTTCTAGATTCATGGTTGGGGGAATAATCCCACGGGCAATAGTCATAGCAAGAAAAACCGATTCAATTCCACCGGCACCACCGAGCATATGCCCAGTCATAGACTTGGTAGAACTTATCATCAATTTATGAGCATGATCACCGAAAACGGTTTTTATGGCACTGGTTTCACATTTATCATTGAGCGGAGTGGAAGTTCCGTGAGCATTGATATAATCAACTTCAGACGGATTAACCCCTGCATCACGTAAAGCCATGGCCATGCAACGTGCCCCACCCTCTCCGTTATCCGGCGGTGCAGCAATATGATATGCATCGGAAGTCAAGCCATATCCGATAAGTTCCGCATAGATTTCTGCGCCTCTGGCTTTAGCATGCTCCAACTCTTCTAAAATGAGCATCCCGGCACCCTCGGCAATAATGAATCCATCACGGCTCCTATCAAAGGGCCTGGAAGCCTTCTCCGGGGAATCATTGCGCGTAGAAAGAGCTTTCATGGATGAAAATCCTCCAACCGCTAATGGACAAACCACCGACTCGGCCCCACCAGTTATAGCGACATCACAGTCACCATAAACGATGTGCCGATAGGCTTCTCCCACCCCATGGGTTCCAGCCGCACATGCGGTAGAAAGGGCAAGATTGGGACCTTTAGCTCCAGCTCGCATGGATATATGACCAGATGGCATATTGGGGATAACCCTGGGTATAAAAAAGGGAGTAATCCTTCTCGGTCCCTTATTAATTAAAACCCCATGATACTCCTCAATGGTAGGAAGACCACCCATGCCGCAACCGGTAATAACTCCGACACGCTCGGCATTTTCCTCAGTAATTATAAGACCTGAGTCTTGAATGGCCATCTCAGAAGCCGCTATGGCATACTGTACGAAGTGATCAAGATTTTTTGCCTGTTTACGATCAAAATAATCATCAGGCTGAAAATCTTTTACCTCCGCAGCTATTTGCACACCATGAGCTGAAGCATCAAATCTGGTTATGGGCCCTACCCCGCTACGTCCAGAGATCAGACCTTCCCATGTCTTTTCAGTCCCTGTCCCCAATGGGGTGACTAATCCAACTCCTGTAACAACAACACGTCGCTTCACGGCACTGTCCTTGTTAATTATCCTTGTACTTTATTGACATAATCAGTAGCTGCTTTAACTGTGGTGATTTTCTCGGCTTCTTCATCCGGAATCTCCACGTCAAATTCTTCTTCCATAGCCATGATCAATTCCACTAGATCAAGAGAATCTGCACCCAAATCATCAATAAAAGATGCTCCTGGTACAACTTTATCTTTATCTACATTGAGTTGCTCAACAATTATATCAACTACTTTGTCTGCTACAGCCATTATAATCTCTCCTGCTTGCAAATGATTATTTGAGTATCAACCGCTAGGGGTCAATGTGAATTTAATATTTAAATGGAGATTAATTCCCCATATACATTCCGCCATTAACATGGATAGCCTGGCCCGTTACATAGTTACTTTCCGGTGATACCAAAAAAGCAACTGCCCCAGCAACATCTTCAGGCGTCCCAAAGGAGCCAAGTGGAATTTGTTTTTTAATGGCGTCCTGAATATCTTCCGGTAAACCATCGGTCATATCAGTGAGAATATACCCGGGGGCCACACAATTTACTGTAATATTACGCGCTGCCAGTTCCCGAGCCATAGACTTGCTCATGCCTACCATTCCAGCCTTTGCCGCACCATAGTTAACTTGCCCACCGTTTCCAAGAAAACCGATAACCGAGGTAATATTCACCACTCTACCCCAACGTTTTTTCATCATGGCCCTGGTTGCAGCCTTCGTACAGGTAAAAGCTCCTTTGAGATTGGTATCAAGTACCGTATCCCAATCCGTTTCCTTCATACGAGCCATAAGACCATCTCGAGTAACGCCAGCATTATTAACCAATATATCAATGGAACCATGCTGCTCGTTGATGTCCTTAATCGCGGCTTGAACTGCATCGGCAGAGGAAACGTCAAATTTAGAGATAAACCCTTTTCCTCCTGCGGACTGGATGGTATTCAATGTTTCTTGGGCCGCATCGGGATTACTAACGTAATTTATTCCCACCATTGCTCCCAATGATGCGAGCTTAATACAAATCGCTCTACCAATCCCTCTGCTTCCACCGGTTACCAACGCTATTTTATCATTTAGCATTACTGGCCCCTTACATTTTTTATCTTATTCTTTAAAAGAGGGACTATTTCAAAAAGATCACCAACAAGGCCGTAGGTGGCGTAATTAAAAATAGTTGCATTCTCATCACGGTTAATGGCAACAATAGTCTCTGCTGATTGCATTCCCACCGTATGTTGAATAGCTCCTGAAATCCCACAGGCGATATAGAGTTTAGGACTAACCGTCTTACCGGTCTGTCCAACCTGATGGGGGTAAGATACCCAGCCGGAATCAACAGCTGCCCGAGAAGCTGCAACCGCAGCCCCGAGTTCATCTGCCAATTCTTTAATTAAACTAAATCCCTTTTCACCGTCAAGCCCACGTCCCCCAGCGATCAGAATATCTTCTTCCTGAATATTAACCTTCTCCTGTTCAGCCTTAACACTTTCCAAAATCGCTACGTTGGAAGTAAGGGCTTGAGCAGTGGGGTTAAATTCTATGATATCCCCGCTACGCTGAGTATCACTAACTAAAGGCAACATGACCTTAGGGCGTACTGTGGCCATTTGAGGCCGAGTATGAGGACACTCTATGGTCGCCATAATATTACCACCGAAAGCAGGTCTGGTTTGCAATAATGCTCCATCCTCCTCCCGCATGCTAAGTTGGGTGCAATCCGCAGTAAGGCCGGTTCTAAGTTCAGTAGCAACCCGAGGTACCATGGATCGCCCAATGGCAGTGGCCCCAGCAAGTACTACCTCAGGCTTATGAGTGGAAATCATTTCACACAAAACGGAACCGTACACATCTTCTCTGTATTGTAGCAACTCCTCATGATCTGCCAAGTAAACAAGATCAGCTCCCCCGGCAATAAGTTCGGTGGCTTTATCTCTAACATTAGAACCTAGTAAAACAGCACCAAGTGAAACTTTACGCTGATCAGCTAGGTTACGACCAGCCCCGAGCAATTCATAGGAGACTGGTGATACTTCACCATCCCTACATTCAGCAAAAACCCAGACTCCGCTCCACTCATTCAAGTTACAAGTTGATCCGGCATCAGCAGCAATTTCAATTTTCAAGGCTTCCACATCACAGGTATCAACGCAACTACCGCATAAGGTGCAACTATCACCTACTACGGCGCAGCCATCTTCCATGCTAATGGCACCGAAAGCACAGTTCGCTTCGCAAACTCCGCAACCTATACATTTTTCTTTATCAATAATCAGCATATCGTAATTCCGTGCAAAATACTAAGTAGCTTGCCAAATGAGCTTATCAGATATATTTTCCCAACTGTTCAACAAGTTGATCAACTTGCTCTTCAGCGCTACCAGTAAAGACGGTCCGATCACCTCTTGGAGGTGGTGAAAATACATTAACCACCCTGGTCGGAGAACCGGCAAGTCCGATACAATCAGGTTTAGCGCCAATATCTGCGGCACTTAAAACCGTTATTTCCGCCTTCTTCGCCTTCATCTTTCCCTTTAAGGAAGGAGTTCTTGGCTCGTTGATATCTTTTACCACGGTAAGCAAACAGGGGATGGGCAATCGAACCACATCATATCCATCATCCATCATTCTTTCGAGATCCAGACTCTTACCCTCAATTGTCCGAATTTTTTGGACACAGGTTACAAAAGGAACTCGAAGTTGGGTGGCCAACCCAGGACCGACCTGAGCCGTATCCCCGTCGATAGCCTGCTTGCCACACAAAACCATGTCAAATTCACCCAAAGTTTGCACCGCATTTCCCAAGGTATAGGAAGTAGCCCAAGTATCAGCTCCAGCAAATCCTCGATCGGAAACTAGCACTCCTCTATCGGCCCCACATGAAATAGCTTCACGCAGCACAGTCTCTGCCTGGGGGGGACCCATGGAAAGGGCAACTACTTCACCGCCATGTTCTTCCTTTATCCGCACAGCCTCTTCCAAGGCATGGCGATCAAAGGGATTCATGATAGATTCAACCCCTTCCCGTGCCAAAGTATTTGTCTCTGGATCCAGCCTGACATCCTTAGCATCAGGTACCTGTTTTATACATACAACTATTTTCATCGTGGCGGTCCATTTACCCCTTAGGAGTATTCCTTATTCAACTCTTGGCCGATAACATTTCTTTGAATTTGATTGGTGCCTTCATAAATCTGCAAAATTTTAGCATCCCTCATCATTTTCTCCACCGGATACTCTTTCATATAACCATATCCGCCCAGTACCTGTACTGCATCGGTGGTCACCTTCATGGCCATATCTGTGGCAAAAACCTTACACATGGAAGATGCTTTACTCATATTTTTCGGATTATTATCTATATGTTTAGCAGCCGCATAAATCAAAGCCCGGGCAGCTTCAACCTGAATGGCCATATCAGCAAGCATATGCTGCATGGCCTGAAAGGCTATAATTGGCTTACCGAATTGAACCCGTTGTTTTGCATAGGTAACAGCCTCGTCCAAAGCAGCTTGACCAAGCCCCAATCCAAGGGAAGCAATTCCGGGACGAGAGATATCTAATGTCTTCATAACAGTAATAAAACCGGTACCGCGTCTACCAATCATTCTGTCTTTGGGTATCCGACAATCCTGCATTATTAATTCACGAGTAGCGGATGCACGAATACCCATTTTATCTTCTTTTTTACCGTAAGAAAATCCAGGATCTCCATCTTCTACCACAAACATGGTAGCTCCTCTGGGCCCTTTACTTGGATCAGTCATGGCAATAATGGTGTACACTTGAGCTTCTCCGCCGTTGGTAATCCATTGCTTGGTTCCATTAAGAACCCATTCATCGCCATCCAAGACTGCAGTGGTTTGAATTCCCGAGGCATCACTACCAGCATTAGATTCGGTCAGCCCAAAGGCAGCCCAACGTTTACCCTGAGCGATATCAGGAAGATACTTTTCTTTTTGTTCTTTGCTACCAGAAATGAGAACAGGAAAGATACCTAGAGCGTTTGCAGCATAACTGGTAGCCACTCCCACACAGCCTCGTGCCATTTCCTCAAGCGCCAAAACGATATCAAGACATCCACCGCCAAATCCACCATACTCTTCAGGCACAAAAATTCCAAAGAGATCGGCCTTAGCCATATCTTGTAAAATTTCAGTGGGAAATGCGTTTCTCTCATCCAATTCCGCTCGCATGGGTATCACCTTTTTTTCGGTGATTTCTCGAGCGGTCTCTTTGATCATTTGTTGTTCTTCAGTTAATAAATAATCCACTATGCTCTCTCCTCGCAACCCACTGAATAATTCTTTCTAAAAAATCCTTTAGATTACTTATCACACTAGATGTAACCTACAAGTCTTTTTTTTATCTCTTTGCCTTGCCTTACCAATGCATCAACATCGAACCCCAGGTAAACCCTCCACCAAATGAACAAAAAAGCAGCAAATCATCCGGGGCCAATCGACCACTACGATTAGCCTCATCCAAAGCTATGGGAATACTTGCAGCAGAAGTATTACCATATTTGGAAACATTTATAAAAACCTTATCCTCGGGAAGACCGAGACGCCCCATTAATTTGTTAAGTATACGAATATTTGCTTGATGCGGAATAACAAGTTTCAAATCATCCACGGATTTATCATGACGAAGCATAAGATCTACAACAGCCTCCTCCATTGCTCTCACCGCATATTTAAAAACATCCCTACCCATCATTCGGATATAACAATCTTGTTTTTCAGCATGCTTAAGCTCAGGACCAAGATTTTGCGGACCATTCATATAGAGTAAGGACCAGAGACTTCCATCGGAAAAAAGATTACTATCTATAATTCCCCTACCGTCATCTTTTCCGGTCAAAACACAAGCTCCTGCTCCATCACCGAACAAAATACAAGTGTTACGATCACTCCAATTTACTCGCGCAGACAAACGTTCCGCACCTATGAGCAAGACTTTCATATCAGGACGCGCCCCAATATATTTATCCACTAGGTCTAAACCATAGAGAAAACCAGAGCAAGCAGCATTAATATCGTATGCAAAAGCATTGCTCGCACCCAGTTCATTCTGAACTAAACAAGCACAGGAAGGCATAATCATTTCGGGAGAAACAGTTGCCACAACAATCAGATCCAATTCATCAGCCTGCACTCCAGCCATATCCAAGGCACGCTTGGCAGACTCAACTGCCAGCTGGTGAGTCTTTTCATCGGAGCTAGCAATTCTTCTTGTTTGAATTCCGGTTCTACTGGTTATCCATTCATCAGAAGTCTCGACGATTTTCTCAAGATCCCTATTGGAGAGAACTCTTTTGGGTAAGCATGACCCGGTTCCAATTACAGCAGCATGTATCATCTGGTCGATTCTTTTGGGGTTAAAGGCAGCAATGAACCTATAGAAAAATGGCTAAAATAAAAATATATCGATTACCAATATATTTTTCTATCCATTTTCTTCACAACGACAATAATTATTTTCCCCTAATGAGGGGATTTGTGCTCGCTTCGAGAGTATAAAAAAAAACCGGCCCAATCCTAATAGGATTAATTGTTGCCGAAATCTTTTAGCAAAGAAGCTATTTCCTGAAGAATTATAACTTGCAGTTATTTTACAGAATATTTATCAAGAGAAGTGGATATAGTATCATTAATACCGTGACGTACCATCTCCCCTGCAACTAATATTGCATTTTTAATGGCCGTAGAATTAGATTTTCCATGACTAATAATTCCAGTTCCATTTATCCCTAACAATGGCGCTCCTCCATATTCCGCATAATCAATTCGTTTACGAAAATTTCCAAGCGCCTTCCGAATAAGCAGGTAACCAATTTTTGCTCGCCATGTCTTCATTATCTCTATACGTAACATCTTCATAACAGCTTCAGCCAGTCCTTCACTAACTTTTAAGGTGATATTACCGACAAAACCATCACAAATTACAACATCCACATCACCCTGGTAAACATCTCGACCTTCCACATTACCAATAAAATTGAGTTTACTTTGGCTGAGCATAGAATAGGTCTCTTTAACCAAAGCATTACCCTTACCGGTTTCTTCACCAATACTGAGCAATCCTATTCTCGGATTTTCGATTCCCAATAAAATGCTAGAACAAGCGGAGGCCATGATAGCGAATTGAAATAGATGCTGTGCACGACAGTCAACATTGGCACCAATATCCATAATGGTGACAGGCTTCTTCAATGTAGGAAACAAACTTGCAATACCTGGACGCGCAACACCCTTTAAACGACCTAGCTTTTTAATCGCGGCTGCAAGGGTGGCTCCGGAATTACCTGCGGAAACAACTGCATCTGCCCTCTTATTGCGTACCATATCAAACCCTACCATAATGGTAGATTGTTTCTTTTTACGCATGGCATCAACTGGAGATTCGTGCATCGAAACCGTTTCAGGAGCATGTTCTATGGATATACGGGCCATAGGATCGGAGTCCAAGGCAATGGCAGCTAGATGTTTTTCGAGTAGTTCACGGGGACCGAGAAGTACAATCTCTATATCCTCCCTCTCTCGAACTGCACTCAATGCGCCACGAATAAGAAGTTCCGGTCCATGATCACCACCCATGGCGTCAAGAGCAATACGCACGTACAATTCCTAACTAAGCTCTTCCTCTAATTGGATCACAGTTCGCCCCTTGTAGGTTCCGCAACCACTGCATAATCTATGTGCCAGTTTAGGTTCACCACAGTTTGAACACTCCAATACGTTAGGAGCGGTTAAAAAATCATGTGCTCTTCTTTTACGAGTACGTGAACGAGAATGTCTTCTTTTCGGTAAGGCCATTTGATTACCTCCATAAAATTTAAGCCCAGTATAATAATTATATTTATACTGGGATAACTGTTAATACTATTTAAATTTTGCCAACACCGCAAACGGTGATTTTTCTTTCTCTGCTAAACATGGGCACCGAGATTTATTGAGATTCACTCCACATTGAGAACAAAGACCTTTACACTTCTTACTGCAAAGATTTTTAACAGGCAATGCCAGTAAAAATTGTTGCCTAAGAATGTCCTCAATATCTACCTGCGGAGTTTCTAGTGAAAGAATTTCTACCTCTCCAAAACCGCCGTCAACATTTAAAGCCCGCAAATGATCTTGTGATGGATATTGCAGAATGAAGGTCATCTCTGAATGGATAGGAATCAAATAATCCTCCAAACATCTATCACAAACCAAACGAGCAGTAACATCTAATTTGCCACGCAGTTCAATCTCGGTGTGACTTTTCTTCACCAACTCTACATGAGCATACGGTTTAGCATCATCATTTTGATACGCACCACTCATCCATGAAGAATCCGTAACCTCATATTTTAGTCCAGATTCAGATATTTCCGTAAAATTAATTTGTAACCGCATTGAGAAAATTTCGCTTAAAAAGAAACAAAAAAATATTAATTATACTCTAAAACAGATTAAGAGGCTAGAAAAAATAACGCTAAACTGAAACTTTCACCAATCCCTCAGTCTATTTGACCTCCTGGGTCAATAGAGACTAATAGAAAAAATTTAATTCCTGATTAATCAACTTTTCTTTTCCAAGTCGGCCACACGCTCTTCTAACTGTTTAAGCAATCCTGAATATTGTTCATTCGCAATAATCTCTTTAAACTGTGCCCTATAATTCTTTAAAATACTAACTTTTTTCTCATCCTTTGTTCCCTGCAACACAATATCAAAAATCATCCACCCATTATCCCTTAAAATCATAAGGTAGATAACCTGCTCCTCAGATTTCTCATCTATCAATTTGGTATGAACAACTGCTCTTGTTTTATTAAATCTTTGCTTTACAAAGACCACTTTTTGATCTCCATACCCCTCTAACTTATTAATATAAGCAAATTCCAATAATTTCTTAAAAAGAGAAACAAAATGATCCCGCTCTCCACCACTCAATGCTTTCCATTGATCGTCAGGCAACACTAATCTGGAAAATTCTACAAAATCAAAACGCTCTTGAGCAAGATCCATTATCTTTTGCCTACGCTCAATCTTCTTTTCCGCTCCCTGCAACTCCTTATCAACCAAAACCTCGAGCACTCTATCCACAAAAGGCAACAATTGTTCCTTTGGCTCTGGATATTGCTTTTTTTGCGCAATAACATCTGGAGCACCAACAGTACAAAAAATAAGTAGCCCCATGAAAAAATATAATATTCTCATAGCATCCCTCACAATCTCTCTAAGATAATTACTATAATAAAAATCCGTTATTTTTTTTTCCTAATTACTATCAGACTCGGCACGCTTCTGATAGTATACATTACGAAAAGCAATATACGGATCAAGAGTTAATTCCTTGATATCTTCATATTCTCCGAGTCTAAAAGAAACTCTATTAATCTGTCGAGTTGAATAAAGACTCATCATTGCAGGCCAATCATTAGCGAACTTATAATCAGTCCAATACCAGTAAGGTGAAGTTCCAAAACTATCTATCACATCACCGGTAAAATCACGCACAGTTGATGACCCCATAAAAGGAATCACAAGATAACATCCATCACCTACCCCCCAACGGGCAAATGTCTCTCCCAAGGTTGCTTTCACAGGCGGAATATTAAACTCCGTGGTCGCGACATCCGCAAAACCGTATACTCCTAAAATTGAATTAAGCACAAAACGAGATAAAATTCGTGCGGAGTCGGACATACGGCCTTGTAATGCTGCATTAAAAATGCGAATTGGTTCCTCTAAATTATAAAAAAAACTGGAGATACAGCCTCGAATATCCTCAGCGACAACATCTTTATATGTAGAGGCTACCGGGTCAATGACCCATATATAAGCTTTATCATTAAAAATAAAAATGCCACGATTTACTGCTTCCAACGGATCAGCCACAACAACATCCTGAGATTCCGCCTCCTCCTCATAATTGAAATCAAGTAATTCATCAAGGTCATTTTCTGCTCGGGCGACTGATAACCCAGCAATTACAAGAATCAATATCAATACAGTGCTTCCAATACTGAAGCGCATATACTGTATTGACCCAAAATACTTTGTTTTTTTGTTCATAACCATATTCCTTCTAACTTATATTAAAAATCAAAATATATTAATCTCTAAATGCCTAGTGGAGCAGAATTAAAATATCTCTCCGGTAATATTTCGACCGGCAATCGTAATTGAAAGTACATTCATAATTTGCTCAGACCGTGTCATATTGACAGGATTTTATCAGCTACACCAGTTATACCTGCCATGTCATAAATGAAACCTATGCCATAGGTTTCATTTTACCACTTTAAAACAACATAAAATAATTGAAATAGAATTCTATTCACACTACCCTGAATATCTATCATGGACATCGAAGTATCTACGAGCGATGTTAATCTAAACTGATAAAAACAATTATCCATAATAATAGTGGATTCTCAGCCTACTCTTTTTTGAGTGTGACCATATAATGCATTTAGAAAAAAAATACCCACATAATTCATTAACCGTACGTGATATTACTAATGCAATCCCCGTAACCGTACTTGACCTGCTTAGCCGTATAGCTGCGGACTCTCAGGAGTCTTTCCATATAACCGGGGGTACAGTTCGTGATATTTTAATGGGCCGAAGAGTTCATGATCTCGATATCACCGTTCAAAAACACTCCAAGGCCTGGGCCCAATCCTTGGCTCGTCTTGCCAATGCTCCCCATATCCCACTTGGTCGAGAGGATGAAGCTCAAAGAGTAATTATTAATAATTTTCAAATCGACATTTCACACTTGCGTGAACAATCCACAACCATTGAACAAGACCTTACCCTGCGTGATTTGACCATTAACTCTCTAGCCTTTTTCATCGATAAAGATTTTCATTCCAACCAAAACGCAGACAATCAATTGCCCATCATTGACCCTCTCAACGGCTTAGATGATTTAGCTCGCCGAACCATACGTCACAACTCCAGCCATTGTTTAACAGACGACCCTCTAAGAATGCTACGGGTCTTTCGCTTCGCCGCCGTGCTAAATTTTAGCATTGACGAAACCACGGTAAACTTGGTTTCTTCCTCTCGTCGACTGATAAACAACACTGCCGGTGAAAGAATCAATTATGAACTCGAAGAGATCATGAAAAGCGATCGGGCAGCCCAGACCTTTTCACACATGGCAAAATGTGGTCTACTTAAAGAAATAATTCCCCAATTAATGGTCGGCGAGGAAATGACTCAACCTTCCAGTCACCACCTCGACGTATTGGGTCACAGCATGGCGGCCCTGGAAAGCATGGAAAAAATCTCCACCACGCCGGAAAGTTTTTTCGCCCCCAGCAACCTCACACCGCTACATAAATACCTCAACACACCTAAACGACGGACTCAACTAAAATGGGCAGCACTTCTCCATGATATCGGCAAAACAACCACTAGAAAGTTAAAAGATGATACCAGAATCACCTTTTACAATCACGACTTAAAAGGCTCCGAGCTCACAGAAACAATAGCCAAACGACTTCATTGGAGCAACGACACGACACGACGAATAACGCTACTCATTCGTACCCATATGCGCCCTTTTCACCTCTGCAATGTTGCCCGTGAAAGTAAATTATCATTACGAGCGTGTATACGATTAATCAAAGCTATCGGCAAAGAATACCCCGGACTCTTTCTCCTGGCCATGGCTGACTCTACCGCATGCAAAGGGAAAGAATGCCCAGAAATGATGAACGAAGAAATCAACGCCCTTTTCACCAGAGTCATTGAAGTATATAAAAACAATATCCAACCGATTGACTCACAACCTCCTATATTAACAGGAAAAGATCTTATTGAAACCTTACAGCTTCAGCCCGGTCCAATCTTTTCTAAACTTTTGGAATTAGTGCGGCTTAGTCACATGGAAGATACCACCATGACCAGGGAGGAGGCTTTTATCCTAGTCCGTAATGAGTTGGAGCTGATCAACAAAAGAGAATGCTAATAAATTAATATACAAGTACATTACAATGAAAAACGTCAAAGATTATTATTACAAAAAAGCTAAAAAAGAAAATTATCCGGCTCGATCAGTCTACAAACTTGAAGAAGCTCAAAAAAAATATAAATTTCTTAAAAAGGGTCAACGAGTACTTGATCTTGGCTGCCATCCTGGAAGCTGGTGCCTCTATGCTGCATCTATAGTGGCCGCCAAAGGAACGGTTGTTGGGGTAGACTTACAAAAGACTGATCAGACGGCGCAAAAAGATCATGCCGAAATCAACTGGCTTTGTTATGATGTCTATTCAGAGGAACTCATCAATCACTTGAAAAAGACCTGGCCTGGATTTCACGTGGTGCTCAGCGATATGGCCCCGCGAACCACCGGCAATCAGTACGCAGACCATCAACACTCACTGCAACTCGTCAGGAGAGTACTGGAAATTGCCGGGATGTTTCTTCATCCCAACGGCACAGTGTACTGCAAGGTCTTTCAAGGGGAAGACTTCCCGGCCTTTGTTCAAGAAGCAAAAAAGTTATTCCAAACAGTTAAAGTGGTTAAACCCGATTCCTCTCGCCGAGAGAGTCGAGAAGTATTTCTCCTCGGTCGAGGCTTTATTAAGGGGCACGGAAAATAATTTATATCCCAATACCCTAAAAGTTGAAAAATGTTGAACACGAGATAGGAGCAGACAGTGTCAGGACATTCTAAGTGGAGCACCATTAAAAGAAAAAAAGGTGCTATCGATGCCAAACGTGGAAAAATATTTACAAAACTCATTAAAGAGATCACTGTAGCAGCCAGAATGGGTGGAAGTGATCCCGAGGGAAATCCACGCCTGCGTAGCGCCATCAACGCTGGTAAAGCTGAAAATATGCCCAAAGATAATATCGAACGGGCTATAAAAAAGGGAAGCGGCGCTGGTGAAGGTGAAAACTATGACGAAATCCTCTATGAGGGATATGGGCCCGGCGGCGTGGCAGTCCTGGTCGAAACCATGACTGATAATAAAAATCGAACCGTGGGTGATATCCGTCATTTTTTCAGCAAAAGCGGAGGGAACCTCGGTGAATCCGGTTGTGTGGCCTGGATGTTTGACCAAAAAGGCCTAATCTTAGTGGACAAAGAGGGCGTTGATGAAGAAGAATTGATGGAACTGGCTATTGAAGCCGGGGCCGAAGATGTCGTTGAAGAAGAAAGCGAATTCCAAGTCATCACCTCTGTGGAAGATTTCAATGATGTTGTAGAACAGCTCCAAAGTAAAAGCGTCACAGTTATGGAAGCTTCCATAAGTATGATTCCTAAAAACACGGTGGACGTCACAGAAGAAAAAACAGCAAAATCATTATTGAGACTCCTGGAAAATCTTGAAGATCAAGATGACGTGCAAAAAGTGCATGCCAACTTCGACATTCCCGATACCTTAATGGAAGCACTTTCCTGATCCGATGTCGCCCCGGAGTACCATTATAAATAATCGTGAGATTCGCATAATAGGCATAGACCCCGGCTCCCGCGTTACAGGATATGGTATCATCTCTAAAATAGGCCCTCAAATCGGTTTCGTCACCTGCGGCACTGTACGAACCGACAGCAAAACCGCTTTTTCCCTGCGACTGCTTGAAATCCATGAGGGCCTCAGCGAGGTGATCAGTCATTACCAACCTGATACCGCCGCAGTTGAAGACATGTTCGTTTCACGTAATCCTAACACCGCACTTAAACTCGGCCAGGCCCGCGGTGTTGCCATTTTAGCAGCACTCCAGGCCGGTATTAGCGTTCAAGATTATGCGGCTCGTTTCATTAAACAGATGGTTACCGGCTACGGAAATGCCGATAAAGATCAAGTCCGTAACATGGTACGAGACCTTTTGGAGTTAAACAATCTTCCCAGCAGCGACGCTGCTGACGGCCTTGCCGCTGCAATTTGTCATGCATACCAAATGGGTCTTCCCTTCTCTGCCGCTAGCTAAATGACAATACTGCATACGCGGCTCTCAAATATAAATTTGGATAACAGTTCATGATCGCAAGTCTATCCGGTATCGTTTCCCATAAACATGCGGGTCGTGTCATCATCGACGTTATGGGTGTGGGCTACGATGTTCTACTTACCACCCGAGGCTACCAACAGATTAAAGCCATCGGAGAAAAATGCTTTTTCTTCATCCACACCAATGTTAGAGAAGACGACATCACCTTATACGGCTTTGACGATCTAGAGGAAAAGAATTTTTTCCTCTTACTAAATAAAGTCTCCGGAGTAGGGCCAAAGCTAGCCCTCACCATCCTCTCCGCACTTTCTGTTCCGGATTTATGCAGAGCTATCAGTACCAAAAACCTAGCACACCTAACCGCCCTGCCAGGTATTGGTAAAAAAACGGCCCAACGTTTATGCATGGAGCTACATGATAAACTTTCCGACTTCGAGCACCTTCTTTTTACAACAGGTGACAATGAAGAAAATGGTCCCCAAACATCAAGCAATGAAGTTGAAGATGCCGTCTCAGCTCTAGTAAACTTAGGTTATCAACAAAATATTGCGACGCAAGCCCTCAGATCAGTACGCAAAAAATTCGGCGACCAAACACAAGAGATGAAAATCGAGGAATTAATTCGTGAAGCACTCAAAACATTGGGATAATACTTTTTTTATAAAAACCTACTCTTCGCCAACACTTACATCATGAATTTCGAAGAAGATCTATCCGGTAAACGAATTGTCAGCAGTGAACCACGCGTGGAGGACTCAAATGGGGATTATGCCTTACGCCCTCGCCTACTCAGTCAATATATCGGTCAGGAACAACTTAAAAAAAGTTTAAATATTTTCATAAGTGCTGCCAAACAACGCAATGAATCCTTAGACCATGTGCTGTTTCATGGTTTTCCCGGTCTTGGCAAAACCACCATGGCATATATAATTGCCCATGAGATGGAAAAAAACATTAAGGTTACTTCAGGACCGGTTATTGAAAAACCTGGTGACCTTGCCGCCATTCTCACTAGTCTTGAACCTGGCGACATCCTATTTATTGATGAAATACATCGGCTCAACCACGTGGTTGAGGAAGTTCTCTACCCTGCCATGGAGGATTTTCAACTCGATCTAGTTATCGGTCAAGGCCCAGGGGCCAGATCGGTCAAAATGGATTTACCCCGCTTTACTCTAGTAGGGGCCACCACCCGCACCGGATTACTCACTCCCCCACTGCGCGACCGCTTCGGAGTCATCTTGCGTCTTGAACATTATAGTCCAGAAGAACTCACCAAGATAATACAAAGGTCCTCCAGCCTCTTAGGGATAGAAATCTCTGAAGACGGGGCATTAGAACTGGCAAAACGTTCTCGGGGTACCCCTCGAATAGCCAATCGCATGCTACGACGGGTTAGGGATTTCTCACAGTTTGGCGGACACCCAATCATTACCCGTAACATAGCCGATGAAGCCTTAAATATGCTGGCAGTTGACCACCTGGGCCTAGACGATATGGATCGACGTATTTTACTGACAATCATAGACACCTTTCAAGGCGGGCCTATAGGACTGGACACCCTAGCTACCGCCGTGTGTGAGGAAAAAAATACCCTGGAGGACGTTTATGAACCATTTCTCATCCGATCAGGCTTTCTCATGCGCACCCCAAGGGGCAGAATGGCCACCGAAACAGCTTATGAACATTTTAGCAGACCGATTTCAGCCAGCACCACCGTTTCACCCAGCCTTTTTGATCAATTAGGAACTCAGAAAAAATAAATTGAGCAAACATCGCACTGAATATATGTATATTTACAAAGATCAGATAAAGGCACCTGTGACCAGGTACAGACAAAGTCACATACTAGAGCTAAGTAAAAATATTGCCGTTAGAAAATAAAACGGATAGAGATATAAGCAGGTAAAAGTGGATGTGTTAACATTTTTTTTACCGCTTTCTGAAAATTCATACAAGAAGGACATGATAAATGGCTGCCGCACAGACCATAAAAGATATTTCCTTGAGAAATAATCAAGACTCAAAAATCACCATGCTCACCGCCTATGATGTTTCAATGGCCCGTTTACTTGATGAGTGTACAGTGGACATGATTCTCGTGGGTGATTCATTAGGCATGGTTGCTCTTGGCTATGATTCTACCGTCCCGGTAACCATGGATGAAATGCTACACCACTGCAAAGCCGTACGACGGGGGGTTAAAAAATCACTCATAGTTGGCGATATGCCCTTTGGGGCATATAATATATCCATTGAAAATTCCATAACCAACGGCCTTCGCTTTCTCAAAGAAGCTGGTTGCGACGCGGTAAAAATCGAAGGTGGCCAAGAAGTTTGCCAAACCCTTTCAGCTATGGTAAAAGTTGGCATACCGGTCATGGGTCACATAGGACTAACTCCTCAGACCGCCGGACAACTCGGGGGTTATAAAGTTCAAGGGACTGATCGACAACGTGCCCAACAACTTATCCAAGATGCTATCGCTCTTGAAAATGCCGGTGCCTTTTCCATTGTACTTGAATGTGTACCAAGCGAGCTGGCACGGGTTATTACCGAGGCAATATCCATACCAACCATCGGGATTGGTGCCGGTCTCCATTGCAACGGACAGGTGCTAGTTACCAATGATATGATTGGGTTATTTGAAAAATTTACTCCCGGTTTTGTAAAACAATATATTCAACTGGCACCAGAAATCAAAAAAGCCATCACTTCTTTCAAACAAGAAGTCAATTCCGGTGCTTTTCCTGATGTGCAACATACTTTCAACGCAGATTTAGACTTTGACGATCTGCTCAAAACGGTTAACACCCAACAACAAAGAACTCATGAGAACGATTAACGGGGAACAAATAACCCAAGCGGTCACCCAACTTGCGATTACCGCTGCCCATGACCTGGAACCCGATATCCTGGATTCCATACTTGCAGCCAGGGATCGGGAAACTTCCGAGCTAGCCAAAAGTGTCCTCGATCTTTTAATAACCAACGCCGACATAGCTAGTCGAGAACTAATACCTGCTTGTCAAGATACCGGAATTTGCACTATCTTCATTACAATCGGTCAAGATGTTTTTATTGAAGGAGACCTTCATGAGGCTGTGCAAAAAGGAATCGCCGTGGGTTATCAGGATGGCTACTTACGCAAATCAGTCTGTGATGTGCTCACTCGAAAAAATACCGGTAATAATGTTCCAGCAGTCGTCCATATAGATATGGTACCTGGCGATAAACTACATATTCGCTTTCTTCCGAAGGGATGTGGCAGCGAAAACATGAGCGGGCTAAAAATGCTCCCTCCCTCCGCTGGCATTAAAGGAGCCGTAGACTTCATTGTTAACACCGTGGTCAAAGCAGGCCCCAATCCTTGCCCTCCCCTAGTGGTAGGAGTCGGTCTCGGAGGCACCTTTGAAAAGGCTGCACTCATGGCCAAACATGTTCTTTTCCGTCCGGTCGGCACTCCCAGCGACATCGAAGAAGTAGCTCAACTGGAAGCTGAAATATTAAAAAAGGTAAACCAAGAGGGCGTTGGTGTCCATGGCTTGGGAGGATGCAATACTGCCCTCGCGGTACATATTGAAACCTATCCCACTCACATAGCTAGTTTACCCGTGGCGGTCAATATTCAATGTCACTCCCATCGTCACAAGGAACTCATCTTATAAGGGAAGTTACTCCGTTAACATTCCCCTGACAGACGAACAGTTTAAATATCAACCAATTAGATATCACAAAGCCATGTCTCTTTTACGCGCCAATACTAATATTACAGGTAATTTTAAAAAAATAAAAGTTCCCTTCGAACAAGGTACCATTGAATCGCTTAATGCAGGGGACCTGGTTCATCTCAGCGGTACTATTTATACAGGCAGAGACCTTACCCACCGACTGTTATGTGAACTTCTTGATCAAAACAAAGCGCTCCCTGTTGACCTCAAAGGACAACTACTTTATTACGTCGGCCCCAGCCCTGCAAGACCAGGTAAGATAATCGGTGCCGCTGGCCCCACCTCCAGCTATCGAATGGACCTCTACACCCCCCGCCTTCTCGAACTCGGACTACCTGCTACCCTTGGAAAGGGCAGACGTAGCGAACCGGTAAAAATAGAAATGAAGAATCATGGAGCTATATACCTTGCCACCTTCGGCGGTGCCGGGGCTCTTCTCTCTCAATGTATTAAAAAGATAGAAACAATCGCTTTTCCAGAGGCTGGTCCCGAGGCCATGTTCCGCATGGATATCGAAAATTTTCCTGCCGTAGTTATCAATGACATTAACGGTCGAGACTATTTCGAAGAAATCCGTTGCCGAAAAAATAACGACTAACCGCTCTCACTTCCCCCCACTTTACACCACCCCATTACCTAAAATTCTTCCCTGGTCTCTCATACCCTCACCCCTAGTACTTCTCGGCTAGCTCCCCATTTTTTAGACCTGCTAACAAGACGTTAGACATTGTTCATCATTATTGAAAGTTCTCTTTTCCCTTGACTGTGGTCTACAGTTCGGATAAAAAGAAAGGTAGAAAGGTGGTAGAAAGTGGTGCAAAGGGGAGCGTCGTCCCTCCTTTATTATTTCAAGCTTACATGGGTGAGCCTTATCATGGGAATTGGTCCGGAACATAGATTTCGAAGTCGATCCGAACATTCCCTGGACTCTAAAGGTCGCCTCAATATCCCCACTCGTTTTCGCGAAGTTCTGCGCACTGTTTACACAGAACACTTAATAGTGACCAACTGGCAAAAAAGCTTAAAAGTCTTTCCCATCACTGAATGGGAAATCCTTGAAGAAAAATTGCTTAAGGAAGGACGCATGCAACCTGGTTTTGGTGATTTCGTACGTTACGTTATTTCCGGAGTCACAGAATGCCAATTAGATAAGCAAGGAAGAATACTCTTACCAGTATCTCTTCGTACTGAATTTTCAATAGAAAAAGAAGTGGTACTTAACGGAATGCTGGATCATTTTGAGATATGGGATAAAGAATCCTGGGCCGAGGAAACCCAACGAACCAGGGCAAACTTTCATAATTTCGAACAAGGGCTATCCAGCCTCGGAATTCTTTAAATGGTTATGCCATGAACTCGGGCCATCCACCTCCCCACATTCCGGTAATGGAGCAAGAGGTTCTAACCAATCTCCTCCCGGAACCAGGAAATATATACGTAGATGGAACCCTTGGCTTAGGTGGACACAGTTCATCGATTCTCCAAGCATGTGGACCAGATGGCCAAGTTATCGGATTTGAGTGGGACGAAAATGCCATTGCCTTTGCCTCCCAACGCCTTGAAAAATTCGGGCAACGTTTTATCACGGCAAAAGCTAGTTACGCTACGTTACTCTCCACTCTCGAAACCATGGGTATCCAAAAAATTGACGGCCTATTGCTTGATCTTGGCGTGTCATCCCTGCAACTCGATACGGGAGAGAGAGGTTTTAGTTTTCGCTTCGACGCTCCCTTAGATATGCGAATGGGCAGCGGACTTCAAACCACGGCTGCGGACATAATCAACACTGCCTCAGAAGAAGATTTGGCAGATATCTTTTTTAATTACGGGGAAGAAAGACAAGCAAGGAGAATAGCATCCAAGGTGACTGCATTTCGAAAAAATGAAGCTATAAATACAACTAAACAACTGGCAACAGTGGTGGCCTTGGCCATACCTAAACGCTACCATCCGAAAAAAATCCATGTAGCAACCAAGGTGTTCCAAGCTCTTCGCATAGCAGTGAACAAGGAGTTCGATAACCTGGTAACTATTCTTAAGGATGCGCCACAAGTATTGAATCCTGGAGCCCGTGTTTGCGTAATTACCTTTCATTCCATCGAAGATAGGATAACAAAACAAGCTTTTACCAAGGACCCAAATTATCAGCTATTAGACAGCAAGCCAATTATTCCTTCACAGATGGAAATAGCTAATAACCCGCGCTCACGTAGCGCAAAGCTAAGAGTTGCAGTTCGTATTTAATTTTAAATAATCTGACAAATTATTTACTTTAATATAAGCCATTTATTTTAATCGGCACTAATAACTAACTGCTTATCAGCTCTCTCTGTTCCATGATGTACCACCCCAGAGGTGCTCATCAAATTTTTATCTGATAA
>JAOTSI010000207.1 GCA_029865005.1 Desulfobulbaceae bacterium | reverse complement strand
ACCCAAGAGTCACATTTTAGAATTAATCATAAGCTGAGGTTTGAGATTGTGCCGACAAAAAAACTAAAAATCCTCTTGTTTAAAGTTCCTGAGATTGATTTCACGGAAAAAGAGATAAGTTATTCCGAGGTGTTGTCAGTCCCTGTCCCCCCCATCCCATTAGGGGTAGCAAGCTTGTCTGCATATTTGAAAAAGAATACCGACCATGCAATTCATTTGTGTGATATTTATCGGGATGGTTATGAGGGATATTTGTCAAGTCATAGCAATGATGGTTTCCTCGAGTTGATACAAGATCGAATCAGAGAAATTCAACCTGATGTTATTGGTATCTCATCGTTGATGATCATTAATTACGGGTGGGTCCATTATGTTACCAAGTTGGCAAAAGAAATAAATTCTAAGGTCGTCACCATCGTTGGTGGCGGCTATGCCGGTCTTCTTCCAGAAATTGTAATGCAAGATGACAATGTTGATTTCATCGTGGCAGGGGAAGGCGAACGTACGTTATTAAAAATTCTGCAGGCAGATTTTTCAAAAGACAAGCTGGCCGATGTCCCAGGGGTCGGGTTTAGATCCGATCAGAATGAGCTTCATCTGAACAGGGAGCTACAGTTTATTGAGGATATGGACATAATTCCTTTTTTTGACTGGAAAGGGATACGCCTTGAACGCTATTTGCAATATACCAACGGGTCTGTTTCATATATTACGTCACGGGGGTGCCCCTTTGGTTGTTCGTTTTGTTCAACCCATCTTATGTGGGGACGAAAATTTAGACCATTGCCGGCTTCCAGAGTTTTGGATGAGATTGATTATCTTGTCAGCGAATACTCGGTTCGTAATATTGAATTTCGTGATGATAATCTTACCCTGGACAAAGATCGTGCTGTCACGATCTTTCAAGGGCTTATTGAAAGAGGCTATGATTTAACGTGGACCTGCCCTAATGCCTTGGCTGTTATAACTCTGGATCAGGGTGTGCTTGAACTGATTAAAAAAAGTGGTTGTGAGTTGTTTGTCATTGCAATTGAATCTGGTTCTGAACGGGTCATCAAAGATATAATCCAAAAGCCGATTAGCAAAGAGAAGGTGCGCGAGGTTGTCCGAATAGCAAAAGAAATCGGACTACTTGTTCATACCGCGTACATTATTGGTTTCCCTGGTGAGACACTAGACGATATTGAGCAGACACGAGATTTCATTCTGGAACTTGAGTGCGATTGGAACCAGATCAGTATTGCGACTCCCCTACCGGGAACAGAAATGCACCGTGTTTGTGAAGAAAACGATTATTTTGTTAATGCTGAAATGGATCTGGAGCGTTTTCGTTATGGAGTTGCCAATATCAGAACGGACCAGTTTGATGAGAGATGGATAAAGACCAAGGCATACGATATTAATATCGAGGCAAACTTTATCAAAAATCATAATTTCAAAGAGAATCCACTTCTGGCCGTTAAGAAGTTTAGGGAGAGACTGGCAAGTTACCCAAAACATCTAATTGCTCTTTTTTGCTTGGCTTATGCTTATAAGCTAAGTGGGGATGGTGCCAATGCCCAGGCTACTTTGGTTCAAGCATTCGAGCTGATTGCCGAGGAACCCGAAATTTATCAAACATATAAAAAATATATAGATCCCTCACATCCGATATTTGTTGATTCCTATCAGAAGGCAGCTGATTTGGGGTTGGCAGGAAATGAATTGGCAAACTGAGGAAATTTGCAACTGAGGGGGGCTTGCGCTGCTGTGAGGACTCCACCTGTGTTTTTGGCGCGCCCGGGGCTCTATTTCAATGACAAGAGGGATATGAGTAATATAGCAAATAAAATACGTTTGATGCAAATTCAGGGGCGGTCTGCTATTGGTCCCGACCTTGGGGCGTACATTATTGCCGAGATTGGCACCAATCATAACCGGAGTTTTGAAACTGCTAAGGCCATGTTGCATGCGGTCGCAGACGCTGGTTGTGATTGTGCTAAATTTCAGATTTATGAGCCTGATGAAATTGTGAGCGGTCGGATAAAGGCATCTGATTACGGTCTAGATGCACTCTATGGCGATATCTCTGCGCGGGATATGTTTGAGCATTATCTAAAGACGCCGAAAGAGTGGTTTCCTGAGCTGCGTGATTTGTGCCACGCTTTGGGGATGGATTTTGCGGCCACCATTCACGGGGAACACGGGTTGGGTTGGGCTAAAGAGATCGGCCTGGACTTTGTTAAAATCGCATCGATGGATCACACTAACCTCCCTTTTCTCAAAAGCTTGGTTAATAAGATAAATGTCCCGATTCTTGTTTCGCTGGGGATGGCGAGCTTGAAACATGTAGATGCCTTGACGGCTGCCTTGAGAGAACATGCGTTCGGTTTCGGTTTGTTTCATTGTTGCGCAGTTTATCCTCCGGAGCTGGACGAGGTACGCCTTGCTAATATTCCCTTTTTGATAGATAAATTTGCGCTGCCAATAGGATTCTCCGACCACGCAATAGGTGTCGATGCGGCAATTCAAGCTCGTGGTGTTGGCGCGATGATGTTCGAGAAGCATGTGACCATGGATCATACCCAGCCCGGGCCAGATCACTCGTTTGCGATGGAGATGCCTCAGTTTAAGGAATACGTTTCCCAACTTAAAAAAACGCCATGGAAGTGTGGGGTTGCACCTGATGATTTCGTGGGGCCCTCTGACAGAGAACTTCTGAACCGGGTTAAATATGTGAAAAGTATCATTACTCGCCGCGCACTTTCGGTCGGACATTTGTTAACGGATAATGATGTTTATCTTGCTCGGCCAGGAACAGGACTGAGTCCTGTTGAATTACCACATGTGTTGGGGCGTACTTTGGTGCGCCCGGTAGAGGAGGAAACTCCGCTTCAATGGGAGGACTTTGAGCTCGATGGCGAGTGAGGGGTAACAGGGCGTTATCGGCAGTCGGCGCCCGACGCACTCACTAAATTCTTGCGGGAGAAGGTGGGTCAACAACTCCACTTGCGAGGAGTTATTGATCCAGTTAGCCGTATTTTGATGTTGTCGGCGGTATGAAAAACTGCCAAGCGGTTAATCGGAATACTCCGCTTGGCTTGGTTTTATTTGGATAGTACGTCGAAATTTATCATGTGGGCGGCTTTAGTATCCAATTGCCGGTTAAAGTTTATGTAAGTCGGATCATCTTCGGGGTTAATATTTTTCAGTATGTCGGTGGCTTCTTTTATTGTCTGCGAAATATCAGTCTTGTCGAAAAAACGATCACTTATTTTGGGAAGAAGCGCACAGTGTACCCGGACAAGTTTGAAAAAGGCGTATGTGTAGGCGAGCGCCAAGTCGATTTTGTCCTGAGAGAGTTTTTCCAGTTTTCCAACATTTTTTAGTTGTTCTACGTATCCTTCTTTGCTCTTTGCCTCGATGGTAAAACCGAACCCCGAGTAATGACTTTCTCCTGCAAGTATGCAGGGTATTCCTTGAGTGGAGAATTCAAGACCTGCAGTGCCGGCGCAGGTTACGATGGCGTGCACGACAGGTAGGAGGCTGTTGGTGTCCAGATCTCCCGGGGTGAGGTTGATGTGGGGATACTTTTTTGCGAATGGAGTTGCCAGTTCGGTGGTTGAGTGCCTGGGGTTATAGTGCTCAAGATGGGGATGTTCCTTTACCAGCCAGTTAATTTCGGGAATGTCCTTTATCGCCAGCAGAGTCTCTTCCAGCCATTCGTAGTAATCGTTGTATAAAATTGAATTAAAAGCATGGGGCGAATCGGGGAAAAGGTGCGACATTATGCAGACAATAGGCTTGTCTGTCGTCAGGTTTAATTTCTTGATCAGCTCTTCCCGGCTGTAGAGTTTCTTCCCTTCCCCGTACGCCCCGGAAAATTCCGAATTGGTCCCCCCCTTAATACGCTCATCCATCAATTGCCGTCCTTTCTGGACCGCAAATTCTTTTTTTGTTGAAATTAGTTGCGAGAATTCATCCTGGGTCAGGCGAAATTCGTATTGCCGTTTTTCTGCAAGGGTTGTGTACCTGCGAACTGTGAGAGGATTTCCTGCCGGTTTTTTTCCGTAAACCACGGCGCCGTTTTTCAGGGCTGCTCTGGCCATGGCTCCGTAGTTGTAAACAGTATGACCCTGCACGGTAGCTACGACTTTTTGTTGTTTGATGATCATGTCGTAGAACACGTAGTCGCGAATGATTGAGGCCAGATGGTTAACTACCTCATGGTCAACCTTCTCAATGGTTCCCTTGCCGGTGGTGCGAAGGTAATTGTCGTAGGCCAGATCACCCAGCGGTACCCCGTCAAATTCCATATTGATGAATTCTTCCCGCAGGGCTCTGATGTCTGAGTGGTCAAAATTTTCGGCATTCATGTCGAAGTTGAAGCCGATGTCCAGATCCTGATCAATAAATTCTGTTATCCCGTAAGATTGCGCGATGTTCAGGGTGAAGCCGTAGTTTGGGCTGGTCTTTGGGGGCAGTATCCCGATTATTCTTGTTTTGAGCCGTTTCTGCAGGTATTTGGCAATGATGCAGTTGCCCATCAGGTAGCCGATGTGGCTGATCAGTAACTCCACCATGATGGCTTCGTCAGACAGGGCCGTTGTTGAGGGGAAAAAATCCTCCCAAAACTGTTTGTTGGTTGATAGAAACTCGTTCATCACCTTATGTGAAACTGTATTGTCACTCATTGCCTGCTCCTTGGGGTATCTTGCTGCCGTGGCGATTGTATAATTTGTGGTTGGGTGTTCCTATTGGGGGTGATTGTAACCCAAGATGGCGATGCTGGCCTGGTAGTCCGGGTTGGCCGCAAATTGGGCGAGCAGTTCATCGGCAACTGGGTAGCGAGGAACGCGAAGGATTTCTTTTTTTGAGCCGCGAGCGCTCTTGGTGTCCCCGGAAATTGTTGTGTAATTCCACCATTTATCGATGAAGGATGGATCGTAAGGGACATCCAGGTGGTTGCACAATTCTTGCATTTTTGCGGTTGGGTCGTCGATGAAATCTTCGTAACGAATAAAACCTGTTTGGGCGCATATTTGGGCGAATTTGTGGTAGCCGGCCAGAAAGGATTCCAGAGAAATTTTGCCCTGCATTACAGATAAACGGCTCAAACTTAGCCACTGGTCAATGGGGTGGCGTGTTGTGTTGAATTCCTTTATCTGAAATTTGTCCGCCAGGACTTCATTGATCGAGACGCGGTTTGTCGGCTTGTCGAGAAAGGGGGCCGCCATGAAGTCGAGGTGGCTCCAGTCGCGGATGATCAGGTTTTTCCCTTGCTCCTGACATTTCTGGTAAATCAGTTCAATTGACTCGGAGAAACTGAGGCCGCCTTGCTGCTTAATGGCGGAGACCTCCTCTTGGGAGAATAACTGAAACCATTGCCATGCTTGTTGGAGAGGGTTGAACCATTGCACTCCCAGCGGGTGGATTTCGCTCAGGAGGACGGTGTCTTGCATGCAACCGAGGCATTTTGATAACAAGGTGCCACCTGAACGAGCGAGATTGTGAAGAATGCGGATGGTCGGCTTGTTTGTTTGGGCAGTTATGCTGTTGCCCATTTCCGCCTGCAGCATATCTTTCAGATTGTCGATGGCGGGCAGAAAGGCAGGGTCAATGGTCAATGCCTTTTTGAGGTAGTTGATTGCTTCACTGGTGTTGCCCTTTTGCCAATGGATGACCCCGAGGTTGTTGAGGGCGGAGACATGTTCCGGGTTGATCTCAAGGGCCTTGGTAAAGGCTTGGGCGGCTTCGTCGAGTTTATTCTCGGCGAACAGATCCTCGCCGGATAGATTGATCTCTTCGGCCGGATCATCAGTGCCGGGCTGGGGCGCGGAAGAAGCCGGGGTGTCCGGCTTCTGGCTTTCCTTGTTGATGGTTGCCAGTGCCTCTGAAAGGTTGTCAATGGCGTTCAGGTTGCTGGGGTTGGCTATGACGGCCTTCTGGAAATATTGAATTGCTTCTTGGGGATTGTCGTTTTGCCAGTGGATGACTCCCAGATTGTTGAGCGCGGTCTCGTGGTCAGGGACAACCGTAAGTGCTTTTTCAAATAGCGTTATGGCCTCGCTGTGGTGGCCATCGTTATATAGTTGTTCTCCTTCAAGTACCAGTTTTGTTGCCAATTCCTGGCCGTTGTCTTCCTTGTGGTCTGGTGCCGGGGTTATTTCCCGGTTCCATTTTGCGACCATTTCCCGGTAGGAGTTTTCCAGATCGCGGGTGAATCCCCATCGATCGCAGGCGGGTGAGGTGTGAAGGCGTGGTCTGATTTCTTGGCGTAGTTTTGCCAATCGTTCCGGATCATTGGCCAGTTTGACAGCCAATTCAGTGTATTCTTCCTGTGAATTAGTAATGAGATCTTGTTGCCCGATCTGGCTGAGGATGCTGGCGCTTACCCGACTGACATGGCTTTCGCCGGCAATGGCAACTACCGGCACCCCCATCCACAAGGCTTCAAAGGTAGTTGTGGTGCCGTTGTACGGAAAGGTGTCCAAGGCGATGTCGGCCTGATTGTACAGTTGCATATGGGCGGCATAAGTCGCGGCATAGAGCAGTATTTCTATGCGTTCGCGGTCAATTCCAAGGGCGGTGAATTTGTCCAGAAGCTTCTCTCTGGTCCCTTCGTCACGCAATGGGCTAGATTTTAAGATGAGTCGTGATTTGGGAACCTTGTGCAGGATTTCCGCCCAACAGGCGATGACTTTGTCTGTGATTTTGGGTCGGTTATTAAATGATGCAAAGGTGATGTAGCCATTCTTAAGGAAGGGCAGGTCATTGATGGGTAGTTCTTCCGGTGGCGGTGCATAGCAGAGAAAACAGTTTGGCAGGCGAATCAGGGTTTCTGTGTTTAAATGATCTGTTTTTCCTTCCGGGTCGGCGATATTGTCGGTGATGCGATAATCTATGGTGTTCAGTCCCGTGGTGTTTGGGTAGCCGAGATAGGTTACCTGGATCGGCGCTGGTTTTCTGGCGAACATAGGCAACCTGCTCTTTCCCATGTGTCCACCGAGGTCAACCAGGATATCGATGCCGTCGGCGACGACCAGTTCCGCCACTTCGTCGTTGTTAAGTTCATGAATGTCGTGCCATTTGTCTACTAACTTCTTCAGGCCCTCGGTTGAAATGTCTGTAAGGTCGACGTCAGAGTAGCAGGTGATTTCAAAGTCGTCTTGGTTGTGGACGGCAAGGGCCGGTTCGATAAAATTTCCCACCGCATGCTGCCAGAAGTCTGCAGAGACATAACCGATTCGGATCTTTCGGTCGCGGTTGATGGGGGAGTCATTTTTGTAAAGCCTATGGGACATTCGGGCTTCGACCTCTTTGCCCCAATCTCGGTGTTTATTGAAGATTTCGACGGGTGAAAGTTTGTCAGTGTAGTTCAATGACATAAGATAATTTTGAGCTGAATCGTCAAAATCACTTTTCAGGGCCAAGCACTTTTGAAACCATTCTGCCGCTTCATCTGTTTTTCCCTGCCCGATAAAAATAACACCTATGTTGTTGTATAGCCAGTGTTGAGAACCGTCGAGTTCAAGGGCCTTCTTGTAGCAGTCCATCGCCTCGGCGAGTCTGCCGAAATCCTTGTAGATCGTTGCCAGGTTATTGTAGCTGTTTGGGGAATTGGGTGCGAGTTTCAAGCCTACGGTATAATGTCTAATGGCGTTGTTGAATTCGCCGCGTTCTCGGTACATCTCGCCGAGATTTAAATGTGCGCTGCCTACGTTGGGATCAATATCGAGAATGGATTTGAATCATGCAATGGCTTTATCGGT
>JAOTSI010000447.1 GCA_029865005.1 Desulfobulbaceae bacterium | reverse complement strand
TTCTTGTTATGGTGAAGACAACTTACGTTTTTCATTGCGCTACGGATTATCCGCAAATTGGAAGGCATTTTTACGTGCATCCAAGCTTCTTAAGTAATGCTTAGCTTTTCATCGAAATATATAATTCCCCCCCTCCATCTCTTAGCTTGATGATCAGGAGTAAGTATACCAACAGGAACCTCACTGATGTCTGAACTGGAAAGTGACCATGAAACAAAAATATCGTCTAAATTGTCGACCCGTTTCATGTATGATCGTCTTGTCCATTTTAGTAAAATGCGTTGGGTGCAATTTACTTGGATCATTGTAATCTGCATATTTTTACTGTGTGCCGTTATTCAAAATATCGAAGCGATAAAGCTAATCGGATTATCAGGCCTGCGCACACTATCACTAGCCCTTCTTGCCTCAATAATAAGAAAGTTATGTGGTGGCATCCGATGGGGTATCTTGGTTAGGTTGCTCGGTCGTGGTAAGGATTTATCATTTAGAAAAAGCTTAAAAATTTATTTTATATCTTGTCTTTCAATGTATCTGCCTGGAACTTACTGGTTTATCCCTGGACGCATTGTGATGAACGCCAAACATGGCATAAACTCTCTCCACACAGGGGTTAGCATTGTTCTGGAACAATTCCTAATTGTCATTTCCGGAGCACTAATGGCAATTTTTTCTTTTCAAATTGCTGTTGACGCTTTGCATATTCCAATCCCAGCCCCCATGTTGCTCGTAATTTTAATTATTGCAGGGATAATCTTAACCCATCCAGTCACAATAAATCGTGTTACTCGCTTATTTGCAACGATACTAAAAATAGAAGACTTTTCAGCATCCATAAAGTTTACCACTAACCTTTTGTTACTTTCAGGTTCTGTTATTGTTTGGTTAGTAAGCGGTTTAAGTCTCTTACTTTTGGTCAAGGCTTTTGTTCCTTCTGTAGCATATACACAAATTGGCTCTTACACTTCTGTTTTTGCTGCAACATTTCTTGTTGGGTACTTTACCCCTTTTGCTCCTAGCGGTTTAGGTGTTCGAGAAGGAGCTTTGGGAATAGCCTTAGTTATGCTGGGGATCCCGGCTGACCTCGTGGTTTTAATAGCGGCACTTTCCCGGTTATTACTTGTCGCAGAAGATCTTTTTTGGGGAGCAGTTAGTCTAGTAGCATTATAAATTAAAAAGGAGATAGGAACTTGGTGAAAAAGGTTTTTACTCCCCAAAGGGGGTCCCTGCCATTCCATATTTGTTTGGTTAATTATCTGATGGAATTAATTTTTGCGTTACTACCGTCAGATTCTTTATCCAACTCAATTAAACGATGGATGCTTATAGTTAGGGGTTCTTTGGTTGGTAACAGGCCGAAATTTGGGCGTAGACTATGGATAGATGATTACACGAAATTAGTTATCGGTAATAATGTCTTTTTTAACTACGATTGTATCTTACAGGCTACGGGTGGTATTCAGATTGACGATGATGTCCTTCTGGCTCCCGGCGTTACGATATTGAGCGCGAACCATGACATTGCCAAAGAAACTCTCATGCGAACAGGCCCGGCAATCTGTAAGAAGGTACATGTTAAAACAGGCGCATGGTTAGGTGGAAGGTGTATTATCACGCCGGGGGTAACCATCGGCCAAGGTTCAGTAATTGCAGCCGGAGCGGTAGTTGTAAAAGATGTCGCGCCTTATACGGTAGTCGGTGGCAATCCTGCCCATTTTATAAAGAATAGACCACATACAAACAACGTTGAATAAAAGAAATTTGAAGTTACAAAACTATTTTGGTGTGTCTTCTTTTCGGCCGATCAGAATAAACCAAGGCATGATAAATCGATGAATTTTTTGTGGCCAGGGAATACGAGCCAATATGTTTTGGATTTTCTGTAGAGGTCCAGGCTTCCTGAAGCGTATATTTAAGTATCTAAAATAAATAGTTCTTATTCGAATATTAGACAGCTGACTTTTGAGAATTTCAGGGTTTACGGGCACGTCATTTGCCTGACGATAAAGTTGGTAAATCTTTTTATGAGTCATGAAAAATCGTCGATGTGGGTGAAAATAATTTGGCTCTAAAAAATATACCAATCCCCCGGGAGCAAGGACTCGTTCCACCTCGGCCAACATCTCAGGGAAGGGCGAAAGATGATGAAATGATGCTGGAAATAGAATTAATCCTAAGCTTTGATTTGCCAAAGGCAGTTGAAAGGCACTTCCACATATCTTATTGAATGGATATTTTTTTAAGATCTTATCCGCTATATCAAGGCCAACAAGATTTAATTTTCCTGGTACTTCTGCCTCCAGTGTTCTGGAGAACTGTCCATCTGCAGACCCAACCTCACATGCCCAACAACTTGAACCATTTTCAATCAACTCTGTGATTTTTTTTATGATGGTAACCAGGTCCGATGAATGATAGGGAGAATATACATCTGTAAACTTATTGAAATATTCTTTATCCAATGATGAATCATAACA
>JAOTSI010000206.1 GCA_029865005.1 Desulfobulbaceae bacterium | reverse complement strand
TGAAGTGGTGCAAGAACGACTGGAACGCGAATTTGATATCCCCATCATCCTCACCGTACCGTCAGTAAACTACCATTTCTATCTATCAGACGGCTCCATGGTTGAGGTTGACAACCCGGCCTATTTCCCTGATCCCGGCTCCATCACCCGCACCGAAGAGCCTTACATCAAGGCCAACATCCTCATCCCGGAACGCTACATGGGCGTGGTGATGACTCTCTGCATGGAACGGCGTGGCGTAAACACCCACTACCATTACCCCATGCCGGGTCGAATTGAGTTCACCTGCGAGCTGCCGCTGGCCGAGGTAATCTACGACTTTTACGACCGCTTAAAATCAGCAACCCAAGGCTACGGCTCCTTTGACTACGAGTTAATGGACTACCGACCAAGCGACTTGGTCAAGCTTGATATTCTGGTCAACAGCGAAAAGGTCGATGCCCTGTCTCAGTTGGCGCATCGGGATAACGCTCGCGCCAGAGGCTTAAACGCCTGCGAAAAACTCAAAGAAGAGATTCCCCGCCAAATGTTCAAGATCGCCATTCAGGGTGCAATCGGCGGCAACATCATCGCCCGTACCACCATCGCCGCCTTGCGCAAAGACGTTACCGCCAAATGCTACGGCGGCGACATCAGCCGAAAACGCAAGCTGCTTGAAAAACAGAAAGCGGGCAAGAAACGGATGAAGACGGTAGGCAACGTCGATATCCCGCAACGCGCCTTTTTGGCAGTGCTTAAGTCAGATCAGTAAACTCACAAAAAACCAACACAAACAAAAACGGGGCCTCCGATATTTCGGAATGCCCCGTTTTTTATGGTACCAACCTGTAGGAGCGGTTTTAGCCGCGATTAACTAAAGATATTGACCAAACAACTTGAAATTTACGACTCATTTGCCCTGCAACATCTGCTCAAGATTTTCAAAAACATCACCCTGCGACAACACCTTACCCTCTCTGATGTCAGTCTCACCCTGCAAGATGAGCTTGAGAATACCTATGGCATTCCGCATATCCTCATAGCTCTGCGCATCCTGAAGAACGGCCTTGGGCTCACCGTTTTGGGTTATTATAACAGGTCGATGTGTTTCATTAATCTGCTTAAGCAAGTCAGCAGCCCGTGATTTAAGATAAGTAACAGGCTTAATGTCATTTGTAATATTCACAATTAACCTTCGGTCTTTTTATGATACCAACCTGTAGGAGCGGCTTTAGCCGCGATTAACCAAAGACAATTCGCACCCTATTATCGAAAAACCTCTCCGCTACGGCCTGAATCTCTTAAGCTGAAGCTCTTTCATAATTCTATAGTGTTTGTCGTTTCCAGTAAGCAAGGGGATTCCGTGACAGATTGCGGTCGCGGCGACCAAAGCATCGGCCAATTGCATTGAATGGCTTAGAAAATGCTGCTCGACCGCAAACATGGCTTTGGCGGATATTTCTTCGGAAATATAAAGGATTTTAGCGTTCCAGGCATGAAGCGCCTGACGCAGGCTGTTCAGTTCTTTTTTGTTTCTCATCCCCTGAACAAGTTCCATATAAGTGATAACGGAAATCGAAAAATTGTTTAGATTTTCAATGACCTTGTAGGCCTTCTCGTTACCACGCAGATACCAGATAAGCACGTCGGTGTCGATTATCATCAAAACCTGCCTTTTCTCTGGCTTCTGACATACGCATCAACATCCGTGGTCAGGTCGTGATCTTTCCACATGCCAAAAATCTCGCCCCCGCCTTCTTCCAGCTTTTCTTCCTCAAAAGGAACGAGTTTTGCGCAAGGTTTCCCCCTAAAGGTAATAACAACCTCCTCTCCACGGCTAACCGTTTCGATAAGTTCTTTAGAGTGAAACCGAAGATCTTTCGCTGTTGCTTTCATAACAAACCTCACTTTCAAGTTTATACTTTAAACTATAAACTCCGACAAGGAGGTTGTCAAACTTTTGAAAAACAAATCCGTCTTGTTTTTTTGAAATTCACCAGATACCTAACCAACACGAGAATATGGATACGCATTTTTAATATACATATTTAAAAATTTTCCCTTAGAACCAGCCTGCATATTCTGTTCGTAAATACTTATCGGCACGTTGTAATATTGATAAATTGAGCCATTTAAGAATTCAACCTCTAATGTTTCTGTCGCTTCATCGTAACCAATTGATGCCACGCTTGTGGATGCTACACATGATCGGTTCATAACCCCACCTCAATCCTCATCTGTTTCGTCATTAACTTCTTGTCTTACAATTGACAGATCCTGCACAACTGCCCGTGGTCTTTGGGCTCTCCATGATGCTACGACACGGTCATAACCTTCTTGCCGTCGCGGCAAACCCCATTGTTGACTAACTTTTGGGTCAGTGCTTTTCGGCCTATGCTCCTTTGTTGGCAGAGTAATACGGCACCGCATAGGGAGCTTGGCTGACTCACCCATTATAATGGCCTCTCCAGTACGCAGAACCGGCAGAGCATCAAGTAGGCTAACAAGGCCATCTGGGAGTATTCCTTGCACGCGAGCACGATCAACCGAATTGGAGAGACGAAGCGCAAAATATGTTCCACACTGCGATAAGATCGTTTCATCAACCTCTGAAGGCCTTTGGCTTATTACCATTGCACCCACGCCATACTTGCGACCCTCTTTTGCAATTTTCTGTACAGTCTCAGCAGCTAAATTTTTTGCATTACCTGCTAAGTAACGATGCGCTTCCTCCATGACAACAAGTAATGGACGAGAGATACCGCCCTCTGATTTTTCGCGACTCCAAAACATTGACTCATAAACAATCTTGAGGATCGATCCTACTAGCCTTTCCAAAACTGAGCTTGGCACCCCGGAAAGATCAAGGATTGTTATT
Organism: Desulfobulbaceae bacterium; assembly: GCA_029865005.1. Taxonomy (GTDB): domain Bacteria; phylum Desulfobacterota; class Desulfobulbia; order Desulfobulbales; family Desulfobulbaceae; genus JAOTSI01. Next base: position 4,944 of record JAOTSI010000206.1, on the reverse strand, counting down.
GGCTTATCTCCACCAATCCATCCAGATAACAGAGAATCCAAATCCTGGGTTACAGAGCCATCAAGATTTGGCTCCCACGGACCAGGGTGTAGAAGAAAATCATAACGCCGATCAAGCAACCTTGAGCGTAGCAAATTTAATTGACGTCGTATTCCTAGGGCTTGCTGATTTAAAAATGGCCCCTGTGCTCCCATGGCATGCGGCTTATAAGAAGGGGGCTTTAACTGACTCGCATCACCATCATCCTGCTTTGTTGGCTGATCTCGATTAGGACCTTCAAACGTAGCAATTTCAAAGTCGATCAAGTCATACCAAAGCTTCTTAAGACTGAATGGGATGGGGGTGTCAACTGTAATAGAGCTTTCCTCAACTCCAGCGAAATTCGATGCAGTATGCGAGGCCACTTTCAACTCAAATATTTTGTCAGTAACCCCCGTCTCTCTAGTTCCTTCCAGACCACCAGTCAAAAAATCTAGCAGATCAGAAGAATCTAAAGCCCAATAAGGTATTAACAACTTCTCTTCGCCTGGTTGCGGGTCGACAGAAAAAATTGTTGCGACATCAGACAGAGCACTTGGGTATTCTCCATGAATATCTATCATTAGTATTCGAGCACTTGGGTTATTAGTATTGCTATTACCTACCGACGTAATCGAACGAATAAGACTTGCTATAGTTGTAGATTTACCGGAACCAGTAGACCCTAAAACTGCAGAATGCCGAGTTACCAACTCGTCTACTGATAATTTAGCGGGGATACATTCAGCACTCGACAGAGTACCAATTGTAATATTTCCAAAATCCGAAGCACCATATATTCGGGCAAGGTTGCTTTCCGTAGTTATATGAACAGAGTCTCCTATATTTGGGTACTGGCTAATACCCCTCTCAAAAACGCCACCAATTGATTCACCAACCAACTGAATTTGCATCCAACGACCTGTTTCTGAAAGTTTTTCACTAATTGTGAGGGCGGCTTTAGCGCCAACTTCAGAGACTATACCAAACAAATCCTGGTAACCCTGTGGAATACGGACAAAACTCCCCACTTGACCTATCCTATAACTTCTACCCTCGATGAATGATAAGCCTGATGAAACGGACTGCGCGAGGTGAATACTGACGTTTGAACCAGATACTGAAGCCACTGTCCCAAGATATGTAGGATCATGTTTATGCATCATCAGCCACATCTTCAATATTGATTTGATCATCACCATCCGAGGTAATTTCCTCAAGTTCTCCTTCTACATTAATTTCGCATTTTTCATTTTTTAATTCTATTGCTTGAGCCTGTGCGAAAAAGCGCGCCAATCTCGCAAAGTCTCCAAGCAGGAAATTTCCGCTAGTCCCATCCTCAGATTCCCAGAAGGTTCTTCGAATGTTTTCCCATTCCTTAGTTGGTGGTTGGCCGGGCTGCCATTTCCCTTGTACGCCTGATATCACAGCACCATCTCTAGCATAAACACTCAAATTTGGACGACGCTGTGCAAGTTTAATAGCAGATTGCGCCCTGCTTAGTGGCTCAAATTGAAATGCAAGAATCGCGGTGTGCGTGTTGGCCGACAAAGCCTCATCTAAAACTGACGTTATATGTGCATCAAAAAACGAAAAGCCGCTACATAGCAACAAACTGTCCGGCGTTGTAAGAAATTCACGAAGCCTCCCAAAAAGTGCAGAATAAGGTTGGCGTGCAATCTGGTCATATTTAAGGTGATCAGGATAAATCAATTGAGTTGCTTCCCGACTACCTGTCCTAATAATGGCATCATCTTCGACTTGCCATCCAAGTGAACCGTGAATTTTCCACAGACGTGACCAGCGAGCCGGAAGCAAATCATCTGATATACTAGCTGCATCAAAAAAAGGCCGATGAGCGCCGGAAAATCCGTCAAAATAAGGTAACCTCGCTCTTTCAAAAGCTTCTTCAATTAACAAATCATAATTGGGTGTAAAAATTTCAATTGGGTGTTCTCTATGTGTACCACCTATCCATGATACGAGTTCGGTATATGCATTTGTTTCTTCAGGCAGTTTTGATGCAACAACCTCCCCAATCTTGCAACATATCCTTTCTGCTAATTCATCATACCCGGCACCGTTTTTACCATGCACTTCTGCGCTGCCAATTGCTTGCGATAGGCGTCTGACTCTAGTCAGTATTGTTTCTATATTTGGGTTTTCCCCAAGTTCTGGCAATAAAGCATCAATTACCGTTTTATCTTCTGACTCCAACGCGCCTACTACTACGTCAGTAAGGTTTGCAACATCTGGAATCAGAGATTCTCCGGCTTCATCCAGTTTACCCTCGGCATTCACCTTCAGCGACACTGGCGCACCTGCTCCAACAAGTAAGCCTATACGCTTCCTCCCCTGCGTCAATATTTGTCTCAAATCGACCATATATCGGTCAGGATTGTGTATAGTTGTTTCTTTCATACCTACCTTCCCATACGTTGGGGACATTTTGCTAAAAGAGAAAAAAAAGGTCAGAACTATTTTTGGTAGTCTGCCCCTTTCACCTAACTTCAAACACCCTAACAACCCAAACAAACCAATGCACTAACAAAAAATTCGCAACAGGAAATACTTTTTGACGGTGCCACCAAAACAAAAAAACATATATTTGTTAATTTTGTTTTTGTTTATATTAATTTATATGTTAATAATTATACCCACAAGCTACACATATTTATTCATAATGAGTGCCAACATGAACGCAAAACATCTTAAAACTATTCGCGCACAACTGGATGCAACTCTGCAGAAGTTTTCGCCGATGCGAGATATCACACCACCTCCCAAGGGATGGTTGCGGGCGGTGCGGGACGCATTGGGGATGAACGGGCGGCAGTTTGCGGCTCGGCTCGGGGTTTCTCCTTCCAGAGTCAGCAAACTTGAAAGCGACGAAGTGGCGGGAGCGGTATCCCTCAACACCCTTAAAAAAGCAGCGGAAGCGCTTGACTGCGAACTTGTTTACAGCCTTGTCCCCAAATCATCCTTAAAAGAAACAGCGCATAAACAGGCCGTCAAAATCGCCAGCCAACGGTTCAAGCGCACCAGCCACACTATGGCGCTGGAAGATCAATCACTTGATAAAAACAGCCAGCGACAGGCTCTTGAAGAACTCATCGAGGAATTATCGCTGTCACAGCCTAAAAACTTTTGGGACAACCCATGAACTCCGGTCAAACCGAAGGAGCCACCCCGCTTGACCCAAACGAAACTGCCGGGTTGCTGCTGACCCACCTCACCACTCGGGAAGAACTCAACTACTGGGAACAGCAGAATATTAACGAGGCGGAACAGTGGGCCTTTGCGCGTCGGCAAACAGACCTGCTCAGCCAGAAATTCATCTGCCGTCTGCACAAAAAAATGTTCGGCAATGTGTGGAAATGGGCCGGGCGATTTCGCAACAGTTATAAGAATATCGGCATTGATCCCTGGCAGATCGCCACTGAAACCGCTTCACTCTGCGAAAACACCCGAACCTGGATCACTCACGCCACATACCAGCCGGACGAAATCGCAGTTCGCTTTCACCACCGGCTGGTTCAAATTCACCCGTTCCCGAACGGCAACGGTCGCCACGCCCGGCTGATGACAGACCTCATAGTCAAACAAATCCTGCATCAACCTCTTTTCAATTGGGGTAGCGAAAACCTGACCTCACCCAACGAAACCAGAAAAAAATATATCAACGCTCTTCAAGTGGCTGACCGCCAACTCGACTTTGCCCCACTGCTAGAATTTGTGCGCTCTTAGCGCTATCCCTTTTTCATAACAATCTTCACACCACCAAAAGACCACAGACCAAACGCCTATCCCGCTCTCCACAAACCCTGAAGACACGTAATTCCCAAGAAAGTCCTATCTTTTTTCACCTTCTGACTGTATGCTGCCCAACCCTTTTAACCCTCGCAAAACAAGGAATTTTCGTGGAATCAAGCCAAATTATCGTCTCAAAATCAGAAGGCAGTATTCAAAGTGATATATTTTCTGGGCTCACCGTCGCCCTGGCGTTGGTGCCGGAAGCGGTGGCCTTCGCCTTCGTTGCTGGCGTTTCGCCCATTGTCGGCCTTTATGGCGCTTTTATGATGTGCCTGCTTACTGCTGTTCTGGGCGGCAGACCGGGGATGATTTCCGGAGCCACCGGCGCCATGGCGGTGGTGATGGTCAGCCTTGTTCAGGAAGGAAACGTGCTGGGGGCTAGCCCTCAGGCCGGAGTTCAGTACCTCTTTTTCACCCTGTTGCTGGTGGGGATATTCCAGGCTCTGGCCGGCATCTTTCGCCTGGGGAAATTTATTCGGATGGTGCCGCGCTCGGTAATGATGGGTTTCGTTAACGGTCTGGCCATTGTCATCTTCCTCTCGCAACTTAATATGTTTCGATCCGGCGGCTCTTGGCTACAGGGGCAACCGCTGGCCATTATGGTCGGCCTTGTCGCCTTAACGATGATCATCCTTTACCTCATGCCGCTGGTTCACAAGAAAGCCCCGGCGGCCCTGATCGGGATCATCACCGTTTCCCTGCTGGTGATTTTTTCCGGCATCAACACCGAAACCGTGCTCTCTTTTATTCAGGCCAAGGGCGGCACCGGCATCAAGGCCGGCCTGCCCACCTTTGCTTTGCCGCAAGTACCGTTAACCTTGGGCACCCTGTACTTCGTCACCCCCTACGCCGTCATCCTGGCCGCCATCGGCCTCATCGAATCCTTAATGACCCTGACCCTCATTGATGAGCTGACCAATACCCATGGCCACGGCAACCGCGAATGTGTGGCGCAAGGCTTTGCCAACTTCGTGAACGGCCTCTTCGGCGGCATGGGCGGCTGCGCGATGATCGGGCAGAGTATCATCAACATCACCTCGGGCGGGCGCGGACGGCTCTCCGGCATCGTCGCCGCTTCAGCCCTGTTGTTCTTTATCCTCTTCACCTCGCAAT
>JAOTSI010000205.1 GCA_029865005.1 Desulfobulbaceae bacterium | reverse complement strand
ACCTCTCTCACTTCTTTCGTCTATAGGTATTTATAAGATAAGGCTGCACACCTACAACCTGCTCTGAATGACACAGAGGAAAATCCTCTTGAGAGAACTCTGGAAAATATGTATCACCCTCCTGCACGTCTTCCTTAACTATAGTCAAAATTAAAGTATCAGCCAGCTTCATACTTTCTCTAAAAAGCTGTTCTCCGCCAATTATAAAAACCTTTTTCTCACCCTGACAAAGATCTAACGCCCCGGCAAGTGAAAAAGTAATCTCACAACCGGTAGCGAGAAACGATTGATTACGTGTTACAATAATATTTCGCCGACCAGGTAAAGGCCTGCCAATGGAATCAAAGGTTTTACGTCCCATGACTAAAGGATACCCCAAAGTAACTTTTTTAAACCTCTGTTGCTCTCCCGGTATATCCCAAGGAATTCTACCCTCATGACCTATTATCCGCTGCTCATTCATGGCGGCAATCAAAATTATTTCCACTGAAGCCTCCTTGCTCCAAATAGGAAAATTATATTTCCTACTTATACTAATGGACCTTATCCACAGAACTAACCGCAAACGCGACTAACATCTCTTTTACCATATCCCATTTAGGATAAAATACACAAAAAACCAGAAATATACCACAAAGGGGTCGTTAACTTGAACAACACAAAATACTTAAGGTAGCATATAAGTTTTTTAGTGGTAAACGGGAAGGACAGCCACCTAATCCCAAAATAAATGAAGGGAAAAAATTATATGATCAAAGGGCTAGGACTTGAACAGGTATGGAGAGATAATCCTCAAACTTCCGACTTAAAAAGTCCTGAACCAGGAATTATAAAAAAAGGCCTTTCTTTATATCGCTATTTATTAGCGATTACCTCAAAACTTGTATATTCGGTGCTCACAAACTGATCATCTCTATATTGGTTTGCACGATATTACATTCCCCCAGCGAAAGCTAAGGAATTTGATTAAAAAAGCATGGATAGTGGAAACTATATCTATTTGTATTATCAGGCGAGTGGCAAGTTATACTGATTGAAGATTTTTTGAGCTAAGCGACGTTTTTCCTGGACCGTATTTTGTATTCCATCCAAACTCTGGACACAAAAAAAGGGTTACGAATAAATCGAAACCCTTTAAATATATGTGGTCGGGGCGGTAGGATTCGAACCTACGACCTCCTGCTCCCAAGGCAGGCGCGCTAACCAGGCTGCGCTACGCCCCGTACAATTCTACGGAAAAGTTGGTACTGAATACTGAGTTTTGAGAACTAGTGCAAGCTTTTTTTTATATTTAATCCCTGTTAACATAAGTATCACCCACTCCTCTTGCTCTTTTTCATCGCATTAATGACAACATAGCTTTAACCAAACAATCAGCGCCCTCACCAATTTGACCCACCGTGGCATTCAACATATAACAGGGAGTAGTGACAATTTTATTTTTACGATCAACTGTTACCTCACCGTTTCCAGTAACCTGGTGAGCTGCTCCCAAACTAACCGCATCTTCTGCTGTTCGACCGGCAGCTCCCATGGTCAAAATTACGTTGCCAAGCAATTTGGCTATAATCATAGGAGAAATACAAAGGGCCCCTATTGGTTTACCCGCATCAGCCATGGATTTAATAGCCCGACTAACGCCTTCATTCACCGTAAAATTAACACCATGAAAAGCATAATCGGAAAGATTTTTTACCGCTCCCAACCCTCCAGGTAAGATAATCCCGTCATAGCGATCAACGTCAAGCTCATCAATATCACGAACCTGCCCTCTAGCTATCCTAGCTGATTCAACCAATACATTCCTGCTCTCAGCCATCTCATCTCCTGTAAGATGATTCACCACATGGAATTGAGATATATTAGGGGCAAAACACTCAAACTCCAGTCCATTCTTACTCAGTGCCCAAAGGGTGAGAACAGCCTCCTGAATCTCAGAACCGTCACGATGACCACATCCGGCAAGCACAACAGCTACTGTTTTCCCTATCATAATGCACCATCCTAATCCAAGTTGAGTTCAGACACATGGGGCAAATATCTATATTGTTCATTATAATCCAATCCATACCCCACCAAAAACCCCTTATCCACATCAAAACCGTAATAATCAACTTCCACATCTGCAACACGTCGCTCTTTCTTATTGATAAAAGAACATATTTTAAGGGAAGCGACCTCCTTATCGGCAAAATGAGTCTGTAACCAAGAGAGAGTATTACCAGTATCAACTATATCTTCCACTAGTAATACGTCTTGCCCTTTAACCTCCAACTCGACATCCTTGGTCAATTGAATTATTCCTGAGGAAGATGTATTTTTACCGTAGCTTGAAACTCGTATAAAATCTATCCGATGCTCCACACTCATAGAGCGTACAAGATCGGAGAGAAAAATAAATGCACCATTTAAAATCCCCACCACAACTAAGTTCTTATCTTTATAATGTAGGGAAATCTCTTTCGCTAATTCTTTAACCCTATCGTCAATTCGCTTCTTGCTCAATAAAATATCCTGCTTACCGGTCATGACAAAAATCCCATTATTTACTTTATAATCTAAACAACATAACGCCATTACACTTTAATAAAGATAATCATTTACCCATATTATATCGCACCAATGAGTGAATAGGAGAAAATTCTTACTGCTTTTACTTTCTTTCTTTAATATAGTGTCCCAATATTTTAATATTATTTCCCGCTTAGTTAACACGTCGGAGAAGCATATTACCATGACATTGGACAGTACAAAACAGCTGAATTACCACCAGGACCTCATTCGAACCGTACAACTCTATCCCAATATTCATATCGTCCATATTGCCGGTGACCCTCCAAATTCTTATAAAATAACCTTTCAGGAACCTACATTCGGCCAGTCAAACAATTCTACTCCCACTAAGAGCCATACGTTTACCTTCAGTCTTGACGATGATTTCCCTAAATCTTCACCAATTATTACCGCTACCACTCCAAAAGACGATCCCACACTTACTTACGAACTCCAAACCTTATGTAACAAATGGTCAACCATAGGATCCTTATCAAACCTCGTAATCCATGCCGGAATGACAATTTTAAACTATAATCCTAAGGGGAATAATACCCAGCTGGACTCTTCCGAACATAAAGATGTTGATCTTCTTTTACCAGAAATTGCCGAAGAGCCTTTTGCTATAAATAATAGAGAATCTGAACAAACCATTAATGCTGCCAACAAAAACAGGTTAATATCTTTTATTAAACAAAAAAAATATTTTGCCGCCAACACTCTATTTGCTCAACTTCAAGAAGATTTAAGCAAAAAAGAATCTACTAAATTTGAACATATTATTGGGGAACAAATACTCAAATCCAACGAACTTCATAAGAAAATAATTGATAATCACAAACAAAACAAACATGATGAAGCAAAAAAGCTCTATTTAAAACTTTCTAATACAACACCAGACTTCCCAGGTCTTCCTGAATTAAAAGAGACCATTAAAAATAGCAATTCCGAACCAATTAAACTTTTTCTTGAAAAAGAGGAACAAAAAGAACCAGATTTTGACTTGCCTGAGGATTCCCTACCCACGGAACCTATATTGGATACAAAATACCCTTCTAATGAAAAAAAAACCATAGCCCCAAAACATCGTGGCAAACCAAAAAATATATATAAAATAACGCTTATCACCACATGTTTCATTATTATTCTACTCACCATCTTCTCTACCTTAATTTATAAAGATTACAAGATACTAAAATATGCCGACGATGAATGGAAACAAGGACTTGTATTAATCACAGAACTTAAACATAAAAAAGCATTAGAACTATTTGAGCAAACTAAGAACAAACTCGAAACTGTAAATATACTCTTCCTTAAAAAACAAGAGTTTCTTAAAAAAATTAGTAATCTAACAGTATCCAAGGATTTCATTGAAGGGTTACATGGTCGAATACTTTACAAAGGCAAATATTTGGCCATTGACAAAGTAGAGAAATTAGAAAAATTAAACACCATGCTCCAACATGCTGATCAATTGACTAAAAATAACTTTATAAAAGAAGCTATTGAAGAGTATGAAAATGCGAGGCTATATGCCACAAGCAACGCTGCAGAATCCAACCTGTTAGAAATACAACAAAAATTAAATAACCTCAGACTTGAAGCCACCCTTTCTGAAGCAAAAGATGCCGAAAACAAAAACAATTGGGACAACCTTACAAATATTTACCAAAGAGCTCTGGCACTGGCGGAATTAGTTTCAGAACAAACCAAAAATCAAGCTCTTGAAAACTCACTTCACCAACGTTTAACTTTTGCAATTTTTAAACAAAATATTTCAAAATCGAAGAAAAAATTTGCTGATAAACGATGGAAAGAAACAATAGAACTATTGGAAATTGCGCAAGAAGCATTATCAGAGTGGCCCAATTCTGTTACCCCCCAAGAACAAGAGGAACTCAACAACCTACTTAACCGTGCTCGTCTTTATCTATCACTTAATGAAGCTAAAAAAGCCTATGAATCAGCTCAATGGAAAGTAGCTGCAAACAAATACCACAACATACTGAAACTACTAAAAAACACCAAGAGCCTGGACCACGTAAAGTTAGATAACTTCATGGAAAAGGTGAAAAAGACACTTTTCATGGCGGAACTGGCGGAATTATTAAGTGAAGCAGCCAATGCAGAAAATCAAAATACTTTTCCTCTAGCAATCAATTATTACAAAACAGTAATCAGAATTGCAGAAGAAAGTCTTTATAAAGATACAAAATGGGCAAAAAATATCATTGCCAACACCAAGTCTCAAATAATCGCTAGTGAAAACCAGGAAGATACCAATAATAAAACAGATTGGTTGTTAAAAAATTATCTATCTATTTTCAAAAAGTTCTTTAATATACCTAATTCCAGTAAATTACTTTATCCCTCTGTTACCTTCATTGGTAAAGAAGAGGAAAACAAAATATTCAAGATAAGCTGCATAGAGAAATACAATGGTAAACCAGCAAGACTAATATTAGATTACCAATACATAACAAATGAAAACAGATGGCGTCTACGTCGCGATCAATGATGGTGATGATGGTGGTGGTGGTCATGGGGGTTATGCTCCGTACCACCTCCAAGTTTTGCCAACCCGTTTTCTAAATGATCTTGAGCGTCGCGCAAAGCTGCAACCGCTAGACGAAGTAACTTGGCAACATCCTGATCACCGCCATCTTCAAGCTGTAAAGCCCATTTCTCAAATTCTTCCCAATGCCCCTTGTTATGGGCTATCCAGTGAGGCAACATAACGCGCAACTTTTCAATATCACTCTTAGATGAACTACTCATATTCATATTCTCATTCAAATTTATTATGGAGGCAGACACTAATAAATTAGTGTTGTCTATTCATTTACTCCTGTAGAAGACAAATAAACTGTCCCTTCAAGAAAGTCTATACTCTTAATAGAAACTCCGGAAACGATTAATGGCTCTTCAAAAAATGTTCGCAAAACAACCCCGCCAGATGTTTGTTCAAGCCCAGTAACCCCTTCAGCAACTGTTTTCTGTTGACCTTCCCTCTCAACCACCACGCTTATCTGACACATTGACTTTTACCAGGTTAATTTTAAAAGCTGCGGAAAATAATAAATATCACGTAATCACAGATTATTTATTGTTCTTTTCATTATAAAGTCAATAGACGCATAGTATTATAACGTAACTGTTGCCTTGATAATGAAAAAAAATAAAAAAACAAAGAGGTAAACGCAGAATACGAAAATAAATTATTTTTTTCAGCGACTCTAACCTGAGCCCCATACAATTTAAAAATAATTTATTAAAATTTACATCGAAAATGCTGTATGTTAACCAACTCCTGTGGGGGAGCCGACCCCAAAGATAATCCAGCATAAGGTACCTGATAACAGGGTTAGTAAATAGGTAAGCGTTCATCAACACCAAGTCTTGGTGCGATCAGGCAAAATTAACGTAGGATTAACTATTACTCACCGGTCAGCTTGCACACATCCGCAACACTGCCAAACACTTAATTTACAGCAGAGAGTTAAATCAAAAATCTAAATTCACCCTTACCCAAAAGATCATGCAAGTGCAGAATACCTAAAAGTTTCTTTTGCCCATCAATAACAGGTAAAATTGTAATTTCCTTCTCCTGCATAATACTAAGGGCATCAGCCGCCATAATAATTTTATCTATAGATACAGGATTAACCGTCATTACCGCTTCCAATTCAATACCTGCCGGATCACCACCTTCACTGACTATTCGACGTACATCACCATCGGTAATAATACCCTGCAAAGAGTTATCATTTGACACAATAAGCACTGCCCCAAGACTTTTTTCATTTAATTCACGAATAGAAGCAAGAAAAGAGGTCGGTTGCCTAACAAGGGGCATTTTATCCCCTGTTATCATAACTTCACTAACCGCAATCTTAAGCCTCTCGCCAAGACTCCCGCCGGGATGATTACGCCTGAAATCTTCTGCTCGAAACTGTTTTCTCTTCAATAAAACTACGGCCAAGGCATCTCCTAATGCTAAGGTGGCAGTGGTACTGGTAGTCGGTGCCAACCCGAGTGGGCAAGCCTCTCTCGGAACCCCGACGTTGAGCACTGCATCTGCACTCCTTGCCAAAGTTGATTCAGGATTACCGGTCATGCCGATAATTTTCACCAAACGCTGTTGTAGGCTGGAGAGCAAACCATTGAGTTCACCGGTTTCACCGGAATAGGATATTGCCAAAATAACATCAGAGGACGAAACCATCCCAAGATCACCGTGCATCGCCTCCACCGGATGGAGAAAGAAAGACGGAGTACCGGTGGAATTAAGGGTTGCAGCTATTTTTTGTCCAATAATACCAGATTTACCTATGCCGGTGATAACCAATCGACTAGGACAATCCATTATTAATGAAATCGCTTTTTCAAATTGATTATCCAGATTATCACGGACAGCCAAAATACCTTCCGATTCCACAGTCAATACTTCCTTGGCCTGATCTAAACTCATTATTACTCCTCGACGGGAACATACCCTTCACATTGAGCGGAAACACGGGATCCGCAATATCCATATCTTAGTATAAAAAAGTGAACTCTTACCTTTTATATTTACAACTGGTCACACTACCTGTAACTACATGATTTAATAAGCTGCAAGATAGTAATTGGACCCAATTTATCAAGTTGATGACCCTGCTGACTATAGCTCATCTATGCGGGCAGAAGCAACCCCATGAAGATGAGGTGACTGTAACAATTTACTTACAGATTAATTTATCAATCCACTAGTTGGAGTCTTCCTCCCAAAACATTATGAACACAATTACCTAAATCCATAATCATGTAGCGGCCATCAGAATCAATTCCATGCCCGACTCCATGAATAATACTTGCATCAGGCCTATGCCAACAAATTTTTTTTCCGTATAAATAATCTTTTTCCCTCCATAGGCTAAGAATATGATCTTTTTCCTTACCCAAACAGGAAACATTATATTCAAGTGCTGTAACAATAGGTTCGATCAGCAAATCTGGTTGTAGTACCTTACCACATTCAGTGATCAATGAGGTGACGATGGAACGAATCGGCGGGCTAAAATATTCAAGCTGAGAGTTGACGTTTATACCTATCCCCACAACAACATATGGTATTTTACGCTGTTCATAGGAATATGGTGCTGTTTCAGTGAGTATTCCGGCTAGTTTTTTTTCACCAAAATAGATGTCATTAGGCCACTTCAAAGAAGTCGTAACCCCGTAGAACATATCAATAGTGGTTGCGCAGGCTACTCCAGCCGCCAAAGTAATCAG
>JAOTSI010000204.1 GCA_029865005.1 Desulfobulbaceae bacterium | reverse complement strand
AAAGAATCTCACTGAGATTGTTTAATTCATTTTTTCTGAGTTTTTTACGATATATTTTTAAGGTTTTGCTCGGTTCGATGGAGCGTGAAACCTATGTTTTCAGACTGATAGATGAATATTTTATTAAAATTAAAAACTATAATACGGAGACCCGATGGATCCGAAGAGATTGCCGAAGGCCGAACAGGCTTTATATCACCGGCTTAATAAAGAGTATACAACCACTTTTGAACCTTTACGTCTTAAGAATGATCTCTGTTTGAATCTTCTGAAAGTTGCTGATCTGGAGAAGTTACTAGATGGTCAAGATCCTCTTAAGGATGTATCGAAATTCCCTTTTTGGGTGAAATTATGGGAATCAGCTATAGTTTTAGCTGATTTCTTGGCAAATCAGGATTACAAACCAGGATGTACGGTTCTGGAACTTGGGGCAGGGCTTGGTGCTTGCGGGATGGCTGCAGCAGCGCGTGGTTGCGATACGGTTTTGAGTGACTACCAGGAGCATATTCTTGATTTTCAGCGGGTAAGTGCTGCAGCCAGTGGATTGCACAATGTCTCTTTTGAGTTGCTTGATTGGCTTAATCCTCCTGAAATGAAGCCTTTTGACGTGGTTGTTGGAGCGGAGATCATATTTAATGAACAGTTCAATGAGCCGCTACTCAACGTGTTACGCAAGAGTGTAAAACCAGATGGGGTTATATATTTGACTCATGATATTAAGCGCAAATCATTGCCTGAATTCTTGAAGCTAGCTGAAAAAGAGTATGAGATTTCAGCTAGTAAGAGGCGGTTGCGAAGCCTTGAGGAAGATAAGTATGTTCTTATGAATCGGCTAATACCGCGTAAGTCATAAAGTGTATCCCATTTGTCTCGATATAGTTGGTAAACACTGCCTAGTGGTTGGCGGTGGCTTAGTTGCTTATCGTAAAGTCAAGGGATTGTTGGCTGCTGGGGCCAAGGTGTTGGTGATCAGTCCAGAAGTGGTTAAGCCTTTGTCCATTTTAGCGCAGGAGGGTAAGGTAGAATTGTTCCTGCGTGGATACCAGGAAGGTGATGGGCAGGGAGCTTTTTTAATTTTTGCAGCCACTAATAATAGTCGGGTTCAGGAGCTGGTTCGGATTGAGGCCGTGGATTCTGGTCAATTGTTTAATTTGGCTAATGATCCAGATGGATGTACTTTTCAGGTTCCGGCCGTGGTCCGTCGTGGTGATTTATTGCTCACGGTGTCCACCAGTGGGAAAAGTCCTGCGGTAGCGGCAATGGTGCGTAAACAATTGGAGCGGGAGTATGGCCCGGAGTATCAGCAGTTAGTTGAAATTATTACTCAACTTCGTGGTAAAATCAAGGGGTGCACCGATAACTATCCTGAGTTGCGGAACCTGTTTGAAAAAATTTTGCATCCCGATATAGTTAAGTGGTTAAGGCAGGGGCGAACGGATCTACTCTCCGAACACCTTCGGGTAGTGCTCGGTACGGATTATAACTTAGATTTAAGCAGGATTGAAAAAAGACGAACATGAGTTTTTTACTGTTTCAGATAAGCTTTGGAGTCTACTTTCTGGCGACTGTGACCTATATGGCGTTTTTTGTTTCTCAAAAGGGGGGCATACGTTCCCTGGCTAGAAATATATTTCTTGTAGCCGGGATTCTTCACACCCTGCATATTATTATGCGCTGTATTGAGGCGGGACATACTCCGATTACCAATCAACACGAGACGGTATCATTTTTTGCCTGGTCGGTGGCTTGGGGTTATCTTTCTTTTCGATGGCGTTATACGGTGAAAAATTTTGGTACCTTTGTCAGTCTTCTCACCTTTATCTTGATGATTATCTCTTTCTCTTCCATTAAGGAGATAGAGCCGCTGGTTCCTGCTTTGCAAAGTTGGTGGTTACCGATTCATGCATTCATTGCCATTATAGCCGATGGGTTTCTTGCCCTAGGGTTTATTGGTGGAACGATGTATCTTCTGCAGGAAAGAGAATTAAAGAAAAAACGTTTCGGTCTGTTTTATTACCGTCTTCCCTCTTTGGATGCCCTTGATAATCTCAATAATCATTGCTTGACCATAGGATTTCCTTTACTCACTTTGGGTATAATAACCGGCTCGGTATGGGCTAAGCAGGCTTGGGGAAACTATTGGCAATGGGATCCTAAGGAAGTGGGGGCCTTGATTACCTGGTTTCTTTATGCTGCGTTGGTACATCAGCGTTTCACTGTTGGTTGGCGAGGGCGAAGGGCTGCAATTATGACCATCATTGCGTTTATCTCGGTGCTTTTCACCATGTGGGGAGTAACTAATTTTGTTGGAGGGCTTCATACCTATGGGCAATGATACCATAGTGCTTTTGGGGGTTAATCATAAGACTGCTCCCTTAGAAGTCCGTGAAAAATTTGCTTTAACAGCCGGATATATTGAACCGCTTACTATTTTGAAAAAGCTAGAGTGCTTAAAGGAGTGTTACCTACTTTCTACCTGTAATAGGGTAGAGTTACTTTTTACCTGTGATGATCCGCTTGGGAGTAGGAAAGAGGTTTTGGAGAATCTTTTCGGTAGCCAGGTAACACATTCCGAACTTGATAATTTCATATATCACTATGAAAATGAGGACGCGGTACATCATCTATTTATGGTGTCCTCTAGTCTTGATTCGATGATAGTTGGTGAGAGTCAGATTTTGGGACAACTTAAGGAAGCTTTTCGGCATGCCTCTGAACTTAAGACCAGCGGTTTAGTACTTAATAAGTTGCTTCATAAATCCTTCACCGTGGCCAAAAGGGTTCGAACTGAGACCAAGATCGGGGCCAGTGCTGTTTCCATTAGTTACGCTGCTGTTGAGTTGGCTCGTAAAATATTTGGTAAACTCAGTGACAAGAAAGTTTTATTAGTTGGTGCCGGTGAAATGGCAGAATTGGCCGCTGAACATTTAGTCGGGCAGGGCGTGGAAGAAGTGGTGGTGGCCAATCGTACTCTGGAGAACGCGGTAAAATTGGCCCAGCGCTTTAATGGCCGGGCAGTAGCTTTGGAGGAAATGGAAGAACAACTTACCTTGGTTGATATCATAGTTAGTTCAACTGGTGCGTCTGGACTTATTTTGACTAAAGAGCAGGTTAAGCCGGTCATGCGTCGGCGTCGTAATCGTCCTTTGTTTTTTATTGATATCGCTGTGCCTCGGGATTTGGACCAGGGTATCAATGAGTTGGACAATGTATTTCTCTACGACATTGATGATCTTAAGAATGTTGTGGAGAGGAATAAGGCTGAGCGGGATCTTGAGGCAGTGAAGGCTGAACGCATTGTTGGTGAAGAAGCTATTAAATTTTGTAAGTGGCTAGATAAAATGGAGGTGACTCCTACTATTGTTGAGTTGCGGCAAGTTACCGATGGTATTTGTCGTGGTGAAATGGAGAAGACCCTTTCCCGCTTGGATGGATTATCAGAAGAGCAGCTTAAGAGCATAGAGAGGATGGCTCAGGCCATTTCTGCTAAGCTTTTGCATCATCCCATGCAATATTTGAAAAATGAGCAAGTCAGTCATGAGACAAAAACAAGGATTAATACAGTTCGTACCATGTTCGGACTAAATAATAGGGGTAATGGTTGAAGGGAATGACGACGCTGGATGAACGCCAAAGCATTTTGGAGGATGAACTGCTTATTGTCCGTAATTCAGGGGAGATTCCCGAAATAGCACTTCATTCTACCTTATATTATTTAACAGTGGATAATGAGGGGCCAAGGTTTCACTTAACAGAGCTCGAGAAAGAATCTCTCTATAATGCTGCTGAAGAGCGCTATCGTGAAATTGTTCTTCGTGATCTTGAACTGGCTAATAGGGACTTACGAATTTATCGAGGTGTGGCTAGAACAATTGCAAATTGGCATCGTTATCTTAGCTTTTGCGGAAGGATAGGGCGTGATTGTATGCAGTTTAAGTCTACTGTGGCTGAGAAACTTATTCTATTTTTGAATCGTGAGTATGAGGAGGTTCGATCAGGTGTTCGTGAGTCCTCAATTAATTGTGATAGTGAGCAACTTATGGGCTTCATGGGCGCCTTGGGCATTGATCCGCAGTCTTTTCCCCAAGGTTGGCAAGTGATTTGTCCTGAACTGAGGTAAAGCAATGGAAATTATATTAGCAAAACCACGTGGTTTTTGTGCAGGGGTTAAACGGGCTATTACCATTGTGCAACAGGCATTGGAAAGATATGGAGCACCTGTTTACGTATTACACGAGATTGTACATAATACCCATGTCATCAAACAGCTTGCAGATCTGGGCGCGGTTTTCGTTGAAAACCTTGAAGAGGTTCCCAGAGGATCAGCAACTATTTTTAGTGCTCATGGAGTGTCATTGGATACAGTTGGTCATGCCGGGAGATTGGGTCTTAGAACCATTGATGCAACCTGTCCGTTGGTTTCCAAGGTGCATCGGCGTGTAACTCATCTCCATGAAGAAGGGTATGAAATATTAGTAATCGGTCACAAGGGTCATCCCGAGGTGGAGGGGACTGTCGGTCAGGCTCCCGGTATGGTGCGGGTCGTCTCTACTGTGGAAGAGGTGAGAGAGTTACCTGACTTTAAGTCAAAAAAAATAGGATATGTCACTCAGACAACCTTGAGTGTTGATGATGCTAATGAGATTTTGGCTGCTCTGCGAGTAAAATATCCGCATATTGATGAACCTGAGCGTACAGATATTTGCTATGCTACCACCAACCGGCAAAATGCGGTGAGGGAGCTCTCTGGCGAAGTGGAATTGTTATTAGTGGTGGGCTCTAAAAATAGTTCCAATTCAAATAGGTTGAGAGAGGTTGCTTTATATAGGGAGGTATCTGCCAAACTCATAGATTGTGCTGATGAAATAGAGCCGGATTGGCTCGAAGGGGTTGGTGCGGTTGGAGTTACCGCCGGTGCCTCGGCTCCAGAGCATTTGGTTGCCGAAGTTATTGTCAGTCTTAAGGAAAGATATAGTGGTACAACCTGTCGTGAGATGGAAGGAGAGAATGAGACTGTTAAGTTTAATGCCCCTTTATTTGATTTCTAATTAAAAGTCCGGAATTAAATAATTAAAAAATCGTTCATACCTTTTTGCCCTCATTTGTTATTCTACTAACAGTTACTTGGATCTGTTATGTAACTGTTGTCATATTATAATATCCTTGGAAATAAATAAATTACTCCATATCTAAACCTGCCTGCTTTTTTTTACTTTAGTTGATAATTAAGTTGTAATATTATTTAATTGCTTCTTTTTTTTGAGGCGATTGAAACATTGTGCGACCAAATTAATATTCTGATTTCAAGGATATTTTTATTGACCCTAAGAGCGAAGAGGCTTTCGGCCCAGTTGGGTCCACTTTACTCTGTCCAATTATTAAATTCCAAGTTTCATATTTTCTCACCCTATTTTTAGTCATTTTTACGTTGATTCTATTGGGGCCGTGGGTGACCACTTATCAATTATCTTTATTGGGGATTGTTTCTCTTCGGTCGGTTTATTACAACATTTTTCCTTGCTGTTGTATTGGTTTATGCTTGGAGTTATGATGTTTTTTTCGTAAAATTAATAGGGTTAAAGAGTTTGTTGGAGGAGGTAATAAGTAAGTGGTTTATTCAACAAGCTAGTTATAAACCATGTTATTAGATAGAATAATAGTCATCAGGAAAATTCCCCATGCTATTTTCGGTCCGTCACAAGTTGGAGTTATGGGTGCGAAAAATAATTAATATCCAAAAAATTGTGCTGGATTTTTAGTTTTTTTCAAGGAGTGGCAACAGAGGCATAGTTCCACTATGGAGCTGTTGCCCTGACAAAGAAGACGGCTAAAAAGACAAGCAGTTTAACACTGATTCCAAGATGCCATTATATATTTTTTAGCGAATCATTAGGTACTAAAGTGTCATTATCAATAAGGTATATTTGTGTTCTGTGATTTTAGTTTAGTTTAGTTTATTTTATTTTATGGTTAGTTATTAGAAGTGTCACCTATGTTTTTTAGTTGTTCAGGAGATGAAAATGACAGTGTACGGCTACCTTTTCAAAGAATTAGAAGGTACAGATGAAATATCTTGTTCCAGGCAGCGGGAGCTGGTGGAGCAGTATGCTCAAGTAAAGGGTTGTGTCGTTGATGGTAGATGGTTCGAGGATAAGGCACTTGCAGGTAGGCAGGATTTTTCTGAACGTCAAGGTGGCAGAGAATTGCTGGCCTGTTGTCGGAGTGGCGATATGATAATTGCTGCATCAGTTTCTTTTGTTTTTTCTAATGCAAGAGCTGGCATGCGTTTGGTTGATTTTTGTCGTACTCAAGGGATATCTTTTCATCTTGTTGATCTTAACGGTGATATTGCTTTACCAGAGAAGCGTAACCTCGTTATTTCAAATGGTATTTCTGAAACGGTAATTGCATTATTGCGCTGTCTCGCGGTAAAAGAGGATAGTGGACATGGGGCAGCTATAAGTTGTGCCAAACAAAAAATGCTGCAAAAAGGTTTATATTTGGGAGGCCCGGTGGCTTTTGGTTGGAAGGTATCAGAGCGTGGCGTATTGGTTCAGAATGAACAGCAACAACGAATAATTAAGCATATGATAAATATGCGCTCTGATCGTTGGTCTTATCGTGATATCTCCTCTATTCTTAAGGAAAAGTATGATGTTCAGCTTTCCCATGAAGGTGTAAGGAAAGTATTGGAGGGCAATAAATTGAAAAAGGGGCTTAGGGAACTTCCCAAAAATAATCTACCCGACTGACTTGTCTATGGCTCCGTCTTCTGCGTTGCGCCAAGGGTTACATATACAAAAGTATGCGCCCCTTGGCACGCCTTGAAGACGAAGGCCTATCCTACGCCATTCGGGTAGATTATTTTCTTCCAGTTCCATTAGCTGAATTCCACCACAGTTTATTATAAATAAAAAATAAAAAATGGCTGAAAAGGAAATATAAAATGTCCATTGTTGCAGTGGTAAAAAAAGGTGATCGTATTTGTATAGCTGCCGACACTTTGGCAAATCGTGGTTCTATGAAGATTGGGGCGGAGCGGATTAAAGATCATCAGAAAATATATAAATTGGATGATTCTTACATGGGAATGGTTGGTTGGTCGGCCATTGTACAGATAGTCGAACATGTGATCAATACCGATCCTGGATTACTAAATTTTTCTAATAGAATGGCTATATTTAATACTTTGCTTTCTCTGCAGACTGTTTTTAAGGAGAAGTACTTTATTGATCCCCGTGAGAATGAGGATCAGCCAGTTGAATCGAACCATATTTCCGCTCTTATAGTTAATAAAAACGGAATATTTGAAGTGGATAGTTATCGGGAAGTACATGAAATAAATGATTTCTGGGCTATTGGTTCGGGAAGTAGTTATGCACTGGGAGCTATGCGAGCTCTATATAATTTGGATGTAACAGCCGAGGAAATAGTGGGCGAGGCAGTAAAGGCTGCAGCGGAGTTTGATGATGGATGTGGTCTACCTATGACTATTCATACAGTAAATCTTGCATAAGATTTACTGTACGCCGCTTAGGAACGAGAGCGAGGAAAATATAACAACATTACATTTATTTTTATCTGGTTATATGGATCGTAACTGGCTGATTTGATAGAGCGCGAGCTTGTAAGTGGTCCCAGGTGGTTCAGGTTTATCCAGTTGCTGCTGCTCGCTATAGCCCCCTTCCTTCTATGGGGGGGGGCAGTGACAGCCGCATGAGGATGAGGTGCCTGTGTGACCACTTACTGTTCTTTTAACGTCTAAGAAATTATGAAATAAATTCTATCTTATTGTCTGCCGGTTTCATATCAGGTACAGGTATGACCTCAATGGAAGAATCGTGTTTTGCTAGAT
>JAOTSI010000203.1 GCA_029865005.1 Desulfobulbaceae bacterium | reverse complement strand
TTGGAGATTTTGGGTATTTCCTTGCTGGCGGTAAAGCCCACTCCGGAGACCACTAGGGCGTTGGAGGCAGAGGCTCGGGAAAACTTGTTGCGTGAAGCTGATGAGGCTGTCTATGAGCGTCGTCGGGCCGCAGTGGAGCAGGAGCGAACGGTTAAAGAGAGCGAGTTGAATACTGAAATAGCAGTGGAAAAGAAGAAGCGGCAGGTTAAAGAAGAAAAGATGGAAGCGGAGAAGTCTGTGCAAAGACTTCGTAGTAAGATTAAAGGTGAAAAGTTGACTGCAGATATTGAACTTGAGGAGCAAAATAAAGAGTTTGTAGACCTGGCTGCAGAAAACTCTAAAAAAGAGGCTGATGCGAAGGGTTACGGTTTGGCCGCGATGTTACGTCCTTTAGCCGAGCTCGATGGTGCTGTATTGCAATCTCTGGCCTCGGTGGGGATGAACCCAGGACAACTTATTGCCCTTTCCTTTCAAAATTTGGCTTTAAATGCTGATAAGATTGGACAGTTAAATATGTCGCCTGATCTGCTAAGGGAATTACTGGTATCTAACGAAGTGCCAACGGAAAAAACTGATCAATGCCAGAGTACTGGCGCAGTTTAGAAGAGGGTATAATGCGTAAAGCAAATAATATGGATGATAAAATCATCCTCATTATCAGGAAAACCCGGTTGGAAGAGTTGATAGCCAGATTTAACACCCTTGGGCAAGCGCGCTTTTATTTGGAACACTTGGGGGCTGATTTCGAAGATTATCAACGGGAACATCAGCAATATGTGCAAGCTGCACGAGAAGCGGAAACAACACTTAAACGTCTTGGAAATGTTCAGGTGGTGGATCGTTCCTTTTTGCCAAATTTTATCTTCGGCCCCCAGGATATTGTGGTGGTTTTAGGGCAAGACGGTTTGGTAGCCAATACCATGAAATATTTGGATGGTCATCCGGTAATAGGGGTGAACCCTGATCCGGTACGTTGGGATGGTGTATTGCTGCCGTTCTTGGTGGAGGATTTAGAGGTGGTGGTGGGGGAAACCTTTGCCGCAAGCAGGAATTATCGAGAGGTGAGCCTGGCCGAGGTTAAGCTCAATGACGGGCAAACACTTTACGCGGTCAATGATTTGTTTATCGGACCGAAAAATCATAAATCGCTTCGTTATACCATTAAGGTGGGTGATATGATCGAACAACAGTCATCAAGTGGGGTTATTATTTCAACCGGCCTGGGGTCCACGGGCTGGTTGAAGAGCTTGGTGGCGGGGGCTCGCGGTGTAGTACATGCTTTAGGAGGGAGAGATCTTGAACTAGATGACCCCACCGGCTTTGATTGGGCGGCTGATAAGCTGTATTTTACGGTCCGAGAGCCTTTTCCCAGTAGGGTTAGCACGGTATCCTTAGTGTTCGGAGCAGTACGTGGTACTCAAAAAATGATTATTGAATCATTAACCCCGGAGGATGGAGTGATTTTCAGTGATGGGCTCCAGGACGATTACCTAGCATTTAACTCTGGAACTAGGGCTGAGATTGGTTTGGCTGCAAGAAAGGGGGTTATTGTTGTGTGATGATTTGGTGGAAGAATGTGCTTGAGTGGGCAAAGGTTTTGTCCTGGAATACCTGTGCTCCATGTTCTCTGAATGCTATGTATGTATACATTATTGTGCAATTAGGTAAGGCGATGGTGCACGTTTCTCTTTTGTTGCTTAATGATATAAATATGTTGAATAAATGTTTCCTTGTGGCACATATAATGTAATAATAAATTACATTATATGACTTGCATTATTAGGATACTGAATCGTGAAAAATATTGTTGCCAAGCCAGTTCAGCCGTTAAGTGCCATCTTCTGTAAGTCTGGCGTCGGGTGGCGTTTTTTTAAGGCCTATCTGAAGTCCATGCGGCTTTATTACTCCTTTGTCACCGGAATAGCAGGGTGGATCGGGGTGGCCTATTATGAATATCTGGCAGATTTGCCCTCCGCTATTGTGGAAATTGTCCCTTCTGAAACCAAGAAATTGCTAATTTTATCTCTGCTTTTTCTTAGTTGGGGAGTCAATCAGATAATCAATGATTATTTGGGGCTTAAAGAGGATCGGATCAATGCGCCGCAACGGCCCATGGTAACTGGGGAACTGCAGCCGGTTCCGGCATTATTGCTTACCGGCTTTTTGTTGATCTTTACCGGTGGTATTACTTGGATCTATCTGGAGCCCTTTGCTCTATTCTTTCTCATTGGGGGCGTACTGCTCAATATTCTATATGAATATGCCAAAGGGTATGGGATTTGGGGGAATATTACCTTTGGTTTGATGATTGGAATGGCAACTCTTTTTGGTGGTTATGCGTCCGGGCCCACTGATGTGGACCTTTTTACCTCCAATCGGCAATCGGTGCTCTTTCTGGTGGTGCTGCTCAATGGTTTAATGACCTATTATACCTATTTTAAGGATTATCGGGGTGATCGTAAAGCGGGTAAAAAGACCTTGATCGTTAGTTATGGTTTGAGAACATCCCGTGTCCATGCTGCTGTTTTTGCATTTATTCCTACTATTAGCCTACTTATCTTGCATAAATATGAACTTCTGACTGTTGAATTAAACCAAACCTTCGTGATTTTATGGCTTGCTGTTTTTTGCATGCATTTAATTACTGGTATTCTTTATTATCTTTACCCCACGGGTAAGAGTAGCTACAGTTCTCTTGGAATAAATTTTCAGGGTTGTGTTTGCGGGCAGGCCGCTTTAATTGGGTTGTTTAATCAAAACCTGGCCATTTGGTTATTCGTGGTCTCCTTTATTTTGGTGGGTTTACTGTTTAAGTTACATGCCAATCACAAAGGGTAGATGATGAAAGTATTGGAACCTGGCATGCTAGGGGGAGTGGAGTTGCCCAATCGTATCTTGCGCAGCGCCACCTTTGAGGGCTTAGCTGATGAAGATGGCATGGTGGGACAAGAACTAGGCGATATGTATTTTAATCTTGCCCGTAATCAGGTGGGCGGCATTATAACCGGATTTCTTTATATCAATAAAGAGGGAAGGGCAATTCATCCCGGTCAGGCTGGTTTGGATAGTGATGCTAAAATACGACCATTTAAAAAAATAACCGATAAAGTCCATGAAACGAGCAGTAAAATCTTTGCTCAACTCGCCCATGCCGGGAGGCAGACTTCGCGGCGGGCCACTGGCGGCTTTTTATGGGGCGTTTCCCCCAAGAGATCCTCATATTTTGGTGGCACACCGGATATATTGTCCACGGGTCAGGCGCTTGAGATAGCAGAAGATTTTGCACGGGCAGCACTCCGGGCACGGGAAGCTGGCTTTGATGGTATACAAATTCATGCGGCTCACGGTTATCTGGTTCATCAATTTATCTTGCCAAATATTAATAATCGTAAGGACCAGTTCGGGGTGGATCCGGTCACCGGTATCGGCACTGCCTTCGTTGATGCCGTAATCTCGTCTGTTCGCACCTTATGTGGCGATGACTTCCCGATTTTGTTTAAATTAAGTGGTGGAGATAAATCGGCTAAGTCATTCACCCCGGAGATGCTTCTGCACTTGGTACGTTTTTTAAATGCTAAAAATATTGATGGAATAGAAATCAGCCATGGAACCATGGAGCAGGCTTTCAATATTTTTCGAGGTGCTTCAATCCCTGTTAAAGCTATTTTAAATCATAATTATAAGTATAAAACCACTAGTAAAGTAAAACAGTTTGTCTTGAAAAATATACTTTTCCCTTTGGTTGCAAGAGGGTTCAATCCCTTTACGCCCTGTTATAACCTTGCCTATGCCAGGGAAGCAAAAAAGGTAGGTGACATTCCAGTGATCACGGTGGGTGGATTTCGTACCGGAGACCAAATTGAAGCTGCTCTTGACGAAGGAAGTGCTGATTTCGTGGCCTTGGCTCGTCCGCTGTTGTGCGAACCGGATTTTGTTTCAAAAATAATTAATAATGTCGAATATCAGTCAGTTTGTAGTAACTGTAATCAATGTGCGGTAATGTGCGACTCTCCACAACCAACGAGATGTTATGATCCAAGGAGTAAATAATGAACATGGCGATATCAGAACCGGATCAGTTGACTAAACAAGTCATAGAGGTAATACGCGAGAATGTGGAAGAGGGGAGTGTCATTAATCTAGATTCTGATTTAAGCAATAGCCAAGGGATTGATTCTTTATCGGTGATCATGATCGTAGATGGTATTGAAGAGCGTTTCAATATCTTGGTGCAAGAACCGGATATCGAAGCCATGACTACAGTGGACTCTATCGTAACCTTGCTTCGGGATAAATACGGGGTAAGCATATCATGAGTAAACCAGCTGCTACTCTCTGGGCCACGGATAAAAGTTTGGCCGTAAAGTTAGGCTATAATCCATATTGTCGTACCATAAAGGCAAAACAAGCTGGAATGGTAAATGTTGAAGGGTGTGATTGTATCGATTTTGCCTCCAATGATTATCTGGGCTTGGCTTGCGACAAACGGGTAAAACAGGCCATGGTTGAAGCCCTGGATTGCTACGGGGCCTCCATGTGCGGAACCCCGGTGGCGGTGGGTGGTTGTCACCCTTTACGGGAACTGGAAAGTCGTTTTGCCTCGTTTATCGGCCTTGAAGAGACGGTGGTTTTTCCCACTGGGTATCAAGCGAATTTGAGTATATTTAGCGCCCTTGCCGACCCGGACGATCTAGTCTTGATCGACCATTACGCACACGCTTCTCTGATTCAGGGGGCGCAGTGTTCTCGCGCCGTTATGAAGCCGTTTTTGCATAATAATATGGCCCATCTTGAAAAGATGTTGCTTAAGTCCTCAGCCCATCCGCGACGATTTGTGGTAACCGAGTCGGTGTTTTCCACAAGTGGTACCTTAGCTCCCCTTGATGAGATAATTGAACTGTGTCGTCGTTATGATGCCATCCCAGTAATTGATGATTCCCATGGAATAGGGGTAATTGGCGAAAACGGCCGGGGTGGCTTGGAAGAATTTGAGATTAAAGATTTTACTGGTATTTACACTGCTTCTTTGGGCAAAGCCTTGGGAGGACAGGGCGGAGCGGTGTCTGCCAGCCATGATATAATAGATTATTTGCGCTACTCCTGTCCCGGTTTGATTTATTCAACCGGGCTTACTCCGGCTGCTGCAGCTGGGGTATTAGCCGGGCTGGAGATCGTGGAACGTGAGTTTTGGTCTCTGGCGAAACGATTATGGGAAAATAAAGCTCTGGTTTGTTCGGCCCTCCTGGTTAGCGGTTTTTCCGTGGCAGATGGCCAGGCTCCTATCATATCCCTTCCTTGCGGTTCTGCCGAGCAAACCATAAGAATGGCCAAACAGCTTCACCTGGCTTCTATTTTTACTACCCCATTTATACCACCCTCCGTTCCAACGGGAAAAGGCTGTGTGCGGATGATAGCCGGAGCGGGGGTGGATGACGAGAGCATGGCTCGTGCACTGCAAGCTTTTGCTAACCTCACGGAGTGTTGATGCGATATTTCTTGGTTTGTAATCCGGGATCACGGGGTGGTTCTTCGGCTCGGCAAGTAAAACGTATTGTGGCGTCCATGCAAGAGGCCGGGGTGACATTTGATTGGAAAGCCACAACAAGTCTTGAGAATGGCAGGGTTTTGGCGGCTAACGCGGCACGAAATGGCTACGATGTCATTGTGGCCATAGGAGGAGATGGTACCATCAATCAGGTGCTAAATGGCTTGTATCATCCTGATGGTACAAAGGTTTCCCATGCTGCTTTGGGGGTTATTCATACCGGTACCAGTCCAGATTTCAGTAAGGCCCATGGAATCCCGACCAAACCGTTACAAGCCCTGAAAGCTGTGTTGCATGGCCGGACTACGAAGGTGAGTATTGGTAGAGTGGTGCGGGCTGTAAGCTTTAGCCCTGATTATGAACAGCGTGGAGTGGATGATTCCGCTCTTTTTCAAACATCTTTTTTCGGGTGCTGCGTTAATATTGGTATGGGGGCGGGGGTGGCTCGCGCTGCAAATAGTGGGGTTCGTAAACGTTTGGGCGACACTGTGGGTACTTTGCTGGCCCTGCTCAGTACGTTGGCTACATATCGTCCAATGGATCTCCATGTCCGGCGTAATGGTCGCCGGGAGATAATTCAAAATCTCTATAATTTATTTATTGGTAAAACAGAATATGTGGCATCAGGTATTAAGGTAAATAGTGATTTGAAACCGGATGATCAGCGGTTTTATAATTTGGCAGTGACTGGTTTGCGGCTTGGCAAATTGCCTGGTTGTTTGCGGGCGCTTTATTCAGGCCGTCCAATTAATAACGATTCGATCCTGAACCTCTCCTATGGTGAAAGCATTGAGGTGCTTGGTTGCAGGGAAAATAGTGAAATCGAGTTTGACGGGGATCCGGGTGGTTTTCTGCCATGCCGGATTGATACAGCCCGTGATCCACTCACACTTATAATTTAGTGAGACGACATAATGTTGGGTGAAGAGAGAGTTATCGAGTTAGCCGATGCCGTCATGGGGCGGGGGAAGGGGCGAATTAATCATTGTATGGAAACGGATTCGGAAATCTTAGAATTTGGGGCTGACCGGCTTCTGTTCACTACGGATGAATTTTCCGCCGAGGACATGTTACCTGATGAAAAGCCTTATCTGCTCGGTAGGAACATTACTGCTGGTGCGGTTAGTGATATCCTCGCCATGGGTGGAGTTCCAAGGTACGTAGCCCATGCCCTTGCCATTGATAAGCAGTGGTCTGAAAAAACCGTGCGGGAGTTTTACCGGGGAACTGCTGAGGTGCTAAAGGAAGTGGATGCCACCTTTATTGGGGGCGATGTGGGTACAGCCCCATCTTGGCGCTGTACGGTGTCGGTGATTGGTGCTTGTGGTAACCGCACTGTTACCCGTAAAGGTGCTCAATCAGGGGATCTTGTTTATGTTACCGGTAAAGTGGGGCTTGGTAATCTGCAGGCGGCATTGAAAATATATGCGGATAAATCATGGTTAGTGAAAAAGATAGGTTCGGTGGTGGGTAAATTCCCAGTTCGTTTACGGGAATCAGCCCTTATCAGTCAATTCGCCACTTCTTGCTTGGATACCAGTGACGGTGTTTGTAATGGCCTGCATACTTTGGCTCGGCTAAACGGTATTGGCTTTGAGGTGGAAAATCCACCTTATATAAAAGCGGGTAAGGTTATGGCTGGTTTGCTGACTTTGCCGGAATCCTTGATGTTTTTGGGAGAATGCGGTGAGTATGAGTTGCTTTTCACCTTAAATCCGCAAGAGGAACAAGCCTTTCTGAACCAGGCCCTGGCGGAGGGACTTAAGTTTTATAAATTGGGTATCATGACCGACAACGGAAAAATACTTCGGGAAGCAGGTAAGAGGATCGATTTGCAGGATTTTTCCCTCCGAGCCCGTGATTTTGCAGATGTTAAAATATATCTAGAGCAATTGATTTCGGAACTTGCCCGGTGTACGAGCCATTATTGAAATAACTGTTGATCTAAGGGGTTACTGTTACCTGGTTTAATGTAGCACAAAAGATTAAGTCTGTTTGGAGAATGACAGGTTCCATCAAATAATCAGGAGGGTGATATTATGACTCGCCGTGTCGTTATAACCGGGATGGGGCCGGTAACCGCAATCGGTATTGGTAAGGACCAATTCTTCCAAAACCTCTACGTTCATAAAACAAATATCCATCCGATACCGAAAAATTATTTCCAGTACTACCCTTTTAAGTCTAAATATTATGTGCCGTTGCCGGAATTTTCCTTTGCAGAGTACAATATCCCCACTGGTTATGAAAAGGCCATGCAAGCCGAAGACCGGATGACAGTTTTGGCAACCATGCTGGCTTTGGAGGATGCTGGGTTTTCGGTGGAGTCAGACGGGAAAAAACTGCGAGTGGACGAGTTAAA
>JAOTSI010000202.1 GCA_029865005.1 Desulfobulbaceae bacterium | reverse complement strand
AAGGTAGTAAAGTAGCCGAGTAGCCCGACAAGTATGAATTGGCGGGTTTCAATTGTGAACATGGAGCGATACTCCACCAGATATGAGCCCATACCAATAAAAAAACAACCAATCATATTAACTGCCATGGTTCCAAAGGGAAACAAAAATGACCCGGAACTGGTTTGGACCCAGCCGGAGATGAAGTATCGCAGTACCGCTCCAGTAAAGCCTCCAAATCCGATAATGCAAATTTTTGTTAAAGTTTCCATTGTGGTTATAAAGATTGTGGTGCGAAAAATTTATCAAGCAGATCAGGGGCAGCTTCCTGAAGTTGTTCTTCTATAAAGTTACGTCCGGCTTTTTCTAAGATTTCCTCGGTAGCGGTATCTAAGGATTCGATTTCAAATTCAGGTTTACTTAAAGTGCCCTTAATTTTAACCTGCAAAGTGGCGGATTCCATATATTTCTCTGCTAATTTCCCGGCTATATTTTCGGTAACCGGAATTTTTAAATAATAATCCAAACTTTGGTCATAGCCGATGGATCCTCCTAAGATCATTTCAATGCGATCTAAGGTTATGGTTAGCGGCGAACAAGTTACCCGTGTCTCTGCACCTTTGCATTTAATAAGGCTTTCATTGAGCATGGGATTTTCCTCGGGCAATCCGAGTGAGTTAAGGATACTATGAAAAAATGGGGAGTAGCGCAAGGATACCTTACTAATATCAAAGATAGAATTAAAATATCCCTTTTGCGATGCGCTCTTGTCCAAGGGCCAAGAAAATTCATTGAGGCTCATATCTATCTTTCCGCTGGGAACAGCAAGGGTACCAAAGAGCGGGTGGATATATTGCAGAATTCCCTTAGTAAGGGGTTCATCAAGAACTACATCGGTAAACACCTTTTTTTCCTCAGCCCCATTGGTTAATATTGCTGGAGTTTGAAGGAAATTTATCTGTGGCTCCATGTATAAGCGTCCATTGTTCATTTCGGCTTCAATGGATGTTTTTAAAATAGCGTTTTCCATGTTTGTAGGGATATCCAAGGAAACCAGATTAATCCCCCGGTGGTTAAACCGATCAGCAGATAGGTTTACTGCTAGCTGGCTCTTCTGATAGCGGGTACTTGCTTCCATTTGGCCCAATGGAAGATATACTCGAAAAGGATAGAGTTTTTGCCCCCTAATAATGGTTTTCTCTCCAAGAAAATTACTTGCTAAAGGCTCAAATAGTTGAAGATCAGGTTGGATTTCCCCTTGTAACTCAAGGTGACTTCCAATTTCGCTCATGCTTATCACCCCTCGGGAATCCAAGGAAAGCGGGGCCGAATCAAGGGATATCTTATTTAAAGACAGTTCTGAGAAATCACGGTTTCCTTGCCCTTGCAGGTTAAGGGATATTTTTTCCTTGTTAAATAGTGGGGTTGATTGATTATATAATGAAAAATCCGTCAGTTCTATGGACCCATTGATCGGGTGGGAGTCGCTGCCCATTGTTGCTGAATCGAAAGTTAAATTAGCGTTTCCATCAAAATCGGTACCAGGTGGAAGTTTTCCCATGGAGTGGAGTAAACCGGCAATGCCGACCAAGTTCCACTGAGAATTCAAGGAAATGGAATAGTTAGAAAAAGGTTCATGCCAATTGGTTAAGGAAAAGTTTGTCACCTTAATTTTTCCGGCCGTGGAAGAGAACGCGAGCTCGTGAACAAAAAGTCCGCCGGTGGAAATATCATATCCTGAAAGCCCGGCAGCTCCTTGAATAAATTCTTTATCGTTATCATATATTTCCAACGGCCTGATAGCAAAAGGGGATGAAGATTTGCGCTCAGGTGCGAGCAAAGAGAGTTCCACGGCATCATCACGTACTGTGGTGCCAGGTTGATGCCAAACAAAATTTTCTATATGTCCGTTGAGCTCACGAGCTACAATAATATTGTTTTCAATAAAACCGCTGGAAACGAAGTGAAAAGTACCTTTGACATTGGTGTCATCGAAAAGGTTGTCGCTGAAAAGTAGTAAATTAGAGATATTATCCAGAGATATCTTGGACGAAACTTTATAACGCATTGAAAAGAGATCTTCATTTTTGCGTATATTTTCAGTTTTTAAAAATAGGGTGCCGGGCCATGTAGAAATGTGCAGTTGCAGGTCGGCACTATTGTTTTTTAGTCCCAGCAAGGAGAGAAAAGAGTCTGAACGAGCCTTAAAAGAAAAGGAATGGGAAGGTAGGATGGTTTCATTATCATATGATAGACTGAAATTATTTATAGCAACAGCACTGGAGAGTAGAAGATCATCTTTTTTGTTGGCTTTAGAGTTTAAGTCAAAATCGAGCTTACCTGCCCCGCTCCATGGACAATCAAAAATATTTCCAATTTCGGTAAAAGCTTTTTCCAGATCAGCCGAACCGGTAAGGGTGAATGAAGTAAGGTCCCCTTGACCGTGAGCCTGTATAAAAGAGGAATCGATATCTAATGAATTAACATTGATTTTTTCCATCCCTTTTTGGTCGCCGTTAATCGTAATCTGCACCGGGCTCCAGATAAATGGTCGCTCGTCCAATAAACCACTGAAACGATCAATGTTGACCTCAGCTCCAATGGTGATATCATTCTGACGGTTTTCCAAATCTAAATAAAAATCTAGAATTCCGGATTTTATCAAAGAGCCACTCTTGACTTTCAAGGTGGCTGGAAATAAATATAAAAGTGTTGGAAGATCCAGAGTCCCTTTGCTTGTTAGATGATATCCATGCTCTTCTATATTTCCTTCAAGGTGAAATGAAGTTAATTCAGAGTAAAGATCAAAGGCAGTTATGCTCAACCCTAGAGCTGCTCTGCGTTCTCCACTTATATTTAGGGATACCTTTCCCAATTCAGGTTGATCTTCCTTTAGAAAACCACCATGTAACTGTGTATTATCTAGGATAAATGAACCGGAATAGTCAAATTGTTTAATGCCGGTGGTGGTGAGAGTAAGATTGCCGTTGAGGTCTCCTTCACCGTCAGGCGGAGAGATGTCTGGCGGAAGAAATGCTAAAATCTTATCTAATGGGAACTCTTTGATATCGAGACTGTTTTTGGATACAAGGGCGTCGGTAAAGCCATCAGAGCGAGTGGGGAGATTAACGAAGCCATTCATAATTGCTTGCTGATTATTTTTCTCATCACTGATGATCAGGTCATACTTGATGGTTCCTTTAGATAGATTGCCGTTCATCTTCAGGTGGTGCACGATGGTTGTTGGTACTAAACGGCCACCACCGGCTAGCAAGATGCGACCATTATGGATAGCTAATTGGGCGGCAAGATCATTCCAAATAGGGGCGGTGTCGTTTCTGTTTGTGGTGTGTTTGGGGACAGAGGTTATCTTTTTTGACGATGAGGAAATGGAAGAAGGGTTTGAAGAAGGTACTTTCTCAGAATGTTGGGTTTGATTCAATAAGATTACTGGAGAATCTAGGGTAATGAGGCCCCAATTGCTGAACACTGCTAAAAGCTCTAAAAGACCTTTATCGATTATTACCTTGGGAAGATGGGCTTTAATTTTATGATCATTGTTAAGGTAATTGACATCAAAAAAAGTTATTCCGTCGTACCAGGACATTTGTATTTTTTTAACGGTAAGCTGCCCGGCAACAGAGTTGTCGAGAGCTGATATAAGAAAGCGGGAGCCTGTGGATGTGGAGAGTAGACGTGGCAGCAGCACGAGGCTGATTATAAAAATAACTGATAAGAAGATTATGAATTTTTTAGTTTTTGACACAATATTAAAGACCGTTATCTACAGGTAATGAGATGCAACCAGCTTGTATCATGGACATGGGGAATGCTTGCAGGGGGCAACTCGACAAAAAAGTAAGATAGGTGGCTTAGCTTTTGGTGATGAAAACCACAATGTTCTTTGATTAACAATAGGCAGCATGATAAAAAAATATTTTTTATAAAAAATAATATTAACTGATTAATTTCATAAATACAAGTGGGATGTAAATAAGCTTGAGTAGGAGAGGTAAAGGTGTTTATAGGTATAAATATATATTTATTTAAACAAAAATTTTGAGGATTATCGAATCTTTTTTCACTAGTGGTTATAGATACATAAGTTACATGTGGTTGTTATTACCTGTATTGATTGGTTTTCGCTATAGCGGGTAGGAACAACTGTATATAACTGAAACATTAATGATTATGTGTAATCTTGCGGTGTATTAAATCAGCTATTTATAAGCCATGTGACTAGATACCCTTTTTCTTCATGTCCTCAATTCTGAGGCGTTTTTGAATTTGATAAGTATTGATCGCCAAACCGATAAAACAGATAATTGTTAATGTAGGTAGGAGTATGTAAAACTTGTTGGTTCCCGAGTAAATGATATAGGTGTTGATCCCAATGAATACAATTCGCGTCTCTGTGGGGCCTATTCCGTAATGATAAATTGAAAATTCGTTGGTGGCACCAAAAGAGAGAAAGGAGTTAACCATAAAGGAGCCGAGTATGACGAGTAAGCCAAAGTACCAAGGTTCCAGGCCGTTGGGGGAAATCATATATCCGACAAAAACAAGGCTACAGAGAAAGATGTAGTCAAGAAAATGATCCATGTAAAAGCCCCATTTAATGAGGCCTGTATTACGTTGTCGTCCAAGCTCTCCGTCAAAGAGATCGGAAAGATATTGCAGGAGAATCATCAGGGAAACCATCCATAACAAGTTCGGATGCTCCTTAATGAAAAAAGCGATTGAGATATTGATCAGGGACCAAACTAGGGTCAACATGGTGAGATGATCTGTTTGCACCCAGGATGGTAGTAGGGGTACAGCCCAATTTTTAAAATTATTTTCAGGGTAGCTTAATAAAGAGGTTCCTACTTTTTTATCGCCACCGAACTCATCTTTATTCATTAATATTCCGTTATTGTGCTAGTAAATTATAGTTAGATAAAAAGATTAATCGCAAGATTATGAGGGTCACAGGTGATTGATCTTTAGGCAGTTGCCGTTGTTCGCTATAGCGTATTTATAATCGATTACCGGGTTGAAATGAAAAGTTGCATAACATTGGTTTAGCAATCGTTTACCAGTGCTGCGCATGTGTGCAAGCAGGCCGGCGAACTATAGTTAATCCTATGTGCATCCGGACTGATTGTGCGCAGGCGTGGATCTGATGAACGCTTACGCTTATTTGTGTGAGTGGGGCAACTGCGTAAAGGTGAGTTACCTGTAACCTTACGATATTTATTATGCGGACAAAAGTTCCTCTACCTCTGAAGCAAACAAGGGGCGATAAAAATAAAAGCCTTGAATTGTGTCGCATTGTTTGCTTTTTAGAAAATCTAGCTGTTCGGCGTGTTCTACCCCCTCAGCAACCACAGTTAATCCCAGACATTTTGCCAAGGCAATCATGGCTGAAATAATCTCAGCGTCTTTTTTTTCTGTAACAAGATTGGTAATAAAACTGCGATCAATTTTTAATTCATTTATCGGAAATTCTTTGAGATAGGTTAGAGAAGAGTAGCCGGTTCCGAAGTCATCAAGACAGATATGAATTCCTCTATTCTGGATCGAATTAAGTGATCTGAGAACATTCTTTTTAGCTTTTATTAACACGCTCTCCGTTAGTTCGACCTTAAGGGTTGATGCCGGGATACCAGTTTTCTCTATAATCTCTAGAATAACCTTATCAATTTCGCAATTTAAAAATTGGATGCTTGAAAGATTGACTGAAATTGGTATCATAGGTAACTTTTTATTAAGCCATTCTTTAATCTGTAAGGCGGTGGAGTGAAATACCCACTCCCCGATGGGAATAATCAACCCAGTCTCTTCGGCTATGGGAATAAAATCATTGGGCAGTATTAATCCTTTTGTGGGGTGTTCCCAACGAATAAGGGCCTCAAGTCCGACAATCTTTCCCGTAAATGAATCTACTTGTGGTTGATATTTTATTATAAATTCATTTCGTGCTAAAGCGCGTCGCAGTTCTCCTTCCACGGTTAGGCGCTCATGGGCTTCAGTATTCATACTGGGGGAATAATAACGATAATTGTTTTTTCCATTTTCTTTAGCATGGTACATGGCGATGTCTGCATTACGAACCAGTTTTTCAGGAATATCCGAATCCATAGGGAAAATCGATATTCCTATACTAACCGTAATGTAAACTTCATGTGCATCAAGTAAAAAGGGTAAACTTAAGGCCTCCAGTAAACGTCTGGAGACTTGAGCCGCGTCGTTTAGGTGTTCTATGTATGGAAGAACAATAATAAATTCGTCACCCCCAATTCTTGCTACTTGGTCGGTTTCACGATTTAAGGTTGATCGGGAAATCAACTGGGTATGACGTACAGCGGATTCTATTTGAAGAGCCACTTTTTTAAGTAATAAGTCTCCGGTTTTATGTCCTAAGTTGTCGTTAATTCGTTTAAAGTTATCTAGATCAATAAAGAGTACGGCAAGCATTTCATTGTGTCTTTGAGCACCGACGACGGCTCGCTTAAGAAACTCATCAAACATTACTCTGTTGGGTAGGCCAGTGAGAAAATCGTGATAAGCTAGGTGACGAATCTGGGCCTGTGACTTTTGGAGGCTTGTAGCCATGGAATGTAAAGAACGCGCCAGTTCGCCGATTTCATCATTGGGGTGTTTTTGTGGTTCTATATCAAGGTTTCCTTTTCCCATTTCCACAGCGGCATTTCTCAATCCCATAATTGGCGATACAATGAGCTTTTCACCAATAAAAATTAATAATCCTGAAAATATAATGATAAATACTAAAGTGATGATGATAGTGATAACCCCCAAGCTGTTAGTGTCAGCATAGAGGTTTTTCTTCGGAATAATAGCCAGAAGGATAAAATCATTATGTACTATTTTAGAAAAAATATAATCATTTGATTTTTGATTGTAATAGGTAATTGGTTTTGAAAAATTATTGTTTTGTTTAATAAGGTTAAATAAATCAGGCTCAATAAAGCGGCGCTGTTCGGTAGCAAGAGAGCTAAAAAGTATCTTGCCTGTTTTATCCATGATAAGACAATTGGTACCGAACCGTTCTTGGGGAGTATGGAGATGCTGAGCTAAGGGTAGAATATCCACTGTCACCGTAAGGTAGCCGCGTAGACTAGCAGGAGAAGTTATGGGGTCACGGTTGGTGTCGCGCAAAAAGAATTTTTTTCCGATAAGAAAAGCAGGCTTAGCATTATCTGGATTGGTATAAATAGTGGTAAAGATATCATCTTTATGTTGTTTTAAGTCGGAAAAGTAGGAAGAAGACTTTTCTTGATCGGTATAGTTGTTTAGATCTTGAAGAATCACTCTGGTGTCCTCATATCCGTCGGGCATGAGAACTCGCATTTCATAATAATCTGGATTTGCTTTTAGGTAACTTGAGAAAAGACGTATAAGGGTGGGTTGCAACAACGAAACACGCTCTTCCTCATCAGAAGTAAGGAAATAATGGGTCAATATACTGGAGCCAGAAAAAAGCCGCATATTATTCTCAGCTCTTTCATAAAGAGAAAGGATTTTCGTCTCAGTATGTTGAATGACAGTTTGGGCGGCATCAAAGGCAGAATCTCGTATAGTTTTTAGGAGATAAATGTAAAAGACGATTCCGATACTAACCATGAATATAATAACCACAGGAGTGGTCATTACTATTATTTTAGAATGCAGCCGCACGGTACCCCTACTGGATAAGTAGATTAAATATTGAATTGAATTCTTTAATTGTTTTTGGAGGTAGTTTTTGTAAATTTTCGGATTTATCCAATACGGATTTTGGCGGATAAATTGTAGGATTGCTTAAAAAGTCCTTTTCCAAGTAGTCTACGGCACGAATATTAGTGGTCGCGTAATAGGCGTATTGAGCGAGTCGAGCCATTATTTCTGGTCGATGGATATAGTTGAGAAAGCTATAAACTAACTCCTTGTG
>JAOTSI010000201.1 GCA_029865005.1 Desulfobulbaceae bacterium | reverse complement strand
AGGATCAACCAGCTTGAAGCCGGGCACGCCCAGGCCCTTAAGCAGGCCGCAGAGGAAAAAGAGGCTGAAGTTGAGGCAGCCCGAAAGCTTGCCGGAGAGGAACTCGCCGCAGAGCGTCAGCAATATCAGCAGGAGCAGACGTCACTCAAAGCTAAGCATAAAGAGCAGGTTGAAGAACTTGTTTCCGAAAAGGAAGATCTCAAGCGCAGTGCTGATGAGAAACTGCAGCAGACGATAGCGCAGACCAAGGAGGCCTTCGAGTCCAGGATCAACCAGCTGGAAGCTGGGCACGCCCAGGCCCTTAAGCAGGCCGCAGAGGAAAAAAAGGCTGAAGTCGAGACAGCCCGAAAGCTTGCCGGGGAGGAACTTGCCGCAGAGCGTCAGCAACATCAGCAGGAGCAGACGTCACTCAAAGCCAAGCATAAAGAGCAAGTTGAAAAGCTCGTTCCCAAGCGCAGTGCTGATGAGAAACTTCAGCAGACGATAGCGCAGACCAAGGAGGCCTTCGAGTCCAGGATCAACCAGCTGGAAGCCGGGCACGCCCAGGCCCTTAAGCAGGCCGCAGAGGAAAAAAAGGCTGAAGTCGAGGCAGCCCGAAAGCTTGCCGGGGAGCAACTGGCCGCAGAGCGTCAGCAACATCAGCAGGAGCAGGTGTCACTCAAAGCCAAGCATAAAGAGCAAGTTGAAAAGCTTGTTCCCAAGCGCAGTGCGGATGAGAAACTTCAGCAGACGATAGCGCAGACCAAGGAGGCCTTTGAATCCAGGATCGAGCAGCTGGAAGCCGAGCACGCCCAGGCCCTTAAGCAGGCCGAAGAGGAAAAAGAGGCGGAAATCAAAATAGTTCAAGATTGGGCTAAGAAGGTAGAGGGGCAATATCATCAGAATGAGGTCAAGATACTCAAAAACAAGCATAAAGATCAGCTAGATCAGCTCGAGTCCCAAAAAAAGGCCGAAGTCGCTGCCCTTATGCAACAATTTGCGGATTTGAAACAGCGGACAGGCAAGCAGGTCGAAGATCAATATAATTGTAAAATAAAGAAGATGCAAAGAGAGCATTTAGATGCTTTGAAACAAATGGAGCTTGAAAAACAGAACCAGCTGGAGTTTCTTCGAAAAAAAATGAACAAGAGATTGGCAGACGCCGAGAAAGATCATGAACAAACGCTTAACACTTTTAAACAGAAGTGTGTTGAAAAGATGAAGTTTGATAGACAGAACCGGGAGCTTATTCAAAAAAAAATGAAGCAGAGATCGGCAGCCGCCAAGGAGAGATCGGCAGACGGCAAGGAAAATCATGAGTTCGACGAAGATCTTACGAAATACTTAGGCTGATAATTTACATGGAGCTCTAGTCCGTTGACTGCTGTGTTGTTTTGTATTTATCAAAATAAATTGGATATAAAACAACCACCTCCACCCGAGTCTCTGGAATCGCCAGAATTATCGGAATTGTATTACGGTATTGATAAATTGTAAAAACACAATAAATCATGCAGTAAAGCGAAGCATAAGTAGAGTAGAGCACTGATTCAGCAAGTTACTCTGACTCTTTTACAAACGCCTCGCGCCGCACGCGGCTACTACGTGCACCCAAGAACTTACCTATTCAATGCTCCCTCATCAAACTTTCCGATGTTCTTCATTGTAAGGCATGCGCCTTTCGCCATCCTGCAGTTGTTGGAATCTTATAAAGTCCATTACGGCCGTAAAGAGCTGCGGTAGGTAGATGATGGTAAGCTTGAGCACGGCTGTATAGAGTTTAAAACGTCGCCGTAAATTAGTACGCAAACGCTCTTCAACATACAATTTCACTTGCCGAAGTCTTTGGTGCTGTTGCGATAATGGAAATAACAGTTTCCCTCAACATGGATGCCAATTCTTTGATTGTAAAAGTTGAATCACAATCTTTTATTGCGAAATAGATCTTTTGTTCAAAGTCCGCTAAGTCTTTCATTTGATTTTTATGGCTAACTAGATGATCTGTGAACAGCGATATAATTCTCCCTCCGAAAACATCGGTATAATTCCCAACCAGGGGCAGCAGTTTCAAAACCTGTCATCTTGTGTTCTTCTTAAATCATTCTTTTTTAACCTATCTTATTCCTGTAATTAATTTTTATTATCTTTTCATGGGCTTGTAATCCATAATAACGGAGGGCAAGCAATGGAAGAGATCCCTTGTGCCCAATGCGGCAATTTTTTTTCCCCCGCCGCTGACAACGGCACCTGTTTAGATGCTTCTTGCCAACAGAGGCACGAAAAACAGCATAGCATCGTAATAAAGTGAATACTGATCCGAAGTATAAGGCGGATTAACGCCTTAGCTAAATAAAATGGCTGCGGAATAATCCAAAATATTGGCGGGAGTACCGGGTTGAAAATCCTCAACAAGTCACTCGTAATAGAGAACTCCAACGTGTTCGAAACAAGCAAAGATCTTAATCTAGCTGTTATGACAAGAAAAGTATAGATTTGATCTAATTCTGGAAACACCTTACTTAATTATTGTCTATTTTAATGGTTTATTGTCTGTATTGGTATTCATTAGTGAGAAAGTCCATATAACGAAGCCGTCAAAGAAATGGGGACTGGGCTCTTACTGTTCCAGTACACAATATGGAGTAGTCACTTTTTCTTGCACTATACAACATACTGTGCTTTTTCGTCGGCCTGGAACAGTGGGAGCCCAGTCCCAAGAAATGAGTATTGTTTGTCCGGTGCCATGGAAGAACAGATGATTAAATTGGAGGGTAACCCTTTCACAACCTTATGGAAAGGAGAACGTATCGAAATATACTGAAGTTGGAGTCGATCTTGAAGAGGATAATTAAGTAAGGTGTTTTCGGAATTTGAATTGTGAATAGTTCATCTCAATTGGAGGTGTGATTTTCCTCCAGTGTATTATATGCCTGTTCCCGTTTCCCTTTAGGTTAACGCTTTGCACAGCGGAAAACTTCTCGAGTAGCTGATAGGTGGAGCGGGTAGGTTTTCCGCTAAAGCTGATTGTTGGGCGAAGTGTTATTGGTAAGTATCAAATCTCGCATAGTTTTATCAATTCACTGAGCTCTGTTTCTAGTTCTTTAGTTATATTTTTCTTTATTTTTTGCCCGATAAATAAACTGATAACATTCATTGGGAACTTCCATACGATAGTTGCCTTTATTGAGACTTTTGTTGATTTATTTGTTAACTCAAGTGAGTAATCGACATTAAACTCATGTCTTTTGCTTTTTATATAAAAGCTGATGTTTTTATTTTCAACAAATCTAGTGATAGTTCCTAGAGAATAAGCAAATTTCAGACAATAGCCTCTCTGGCTTAGTTTAAGTATTTATACCAGACCTGCATGCTTTCAATGTCACCGCATATTTGGGTGTTGTTGATCAGGGTACCGCCATGTTGGTAGCCAGCTCTTGCAAAGGTGATATTCATGCCAGGTGATAGTGCCCGGGCAATGGTATAGGCCACAGTCAACCCTTGGTTCCGTAACTCTTGATTCATTATCTCCAGAAGGTGGCCAGCAAGTCCTTGCCTAGTGTGCTCCGGGACAGTAAGAAAATCAGTCATCTCCACATGGCCGGCTTGTTGGTATTGTTCGGCTGAGGCCAAAGCCGCCAGTTCATTCCCGTGCCATGCCCCGAAATAGATGACATTATCAGCCATGGTGGAAGCGAGAAAGGCCGGATCATTGATCGGGAATGGGTATGAAGAGAAAATAGCTCCATAACAACTAGCCATGGCCCGACAGTCCTCGAGGGTGCAGCGGCGAAAGGTGTATTCACTTGCTGCTTTCTTGAGCTGGCGGGTTGAAGCGTTATGGGAGAGCACTAGTATTTGGTCGATCTCCTTCTGTCTGGGGTCATCAGCCCTGTGAGGGTCGAGATACTTGGCCATGAAATGACCATCTTCCTGGTCCAGGAAAAATCCAGGGACCAGGGCCTCGGTACGAAAACCATCCTTAGCAAAGGTCGCGGCCCAGTACTCCGGGACCTTTGCGAAGATCTTGCCGTACTCTTTCCGTATCGCCAAGTCGTTAATTCTGTCCAGCAGACCTGGCATGTCAGTGTGTTCTAGCTCCATCAGATAAACACGGTCGCTGCTGCTACCGTGCTGAATGGTGGAGCTGCCAAGGTTAATTACTTGATCAGGTGTCATCCCGACGCTCCATGCGCTCGTTGGTTTCCGGGGTAAGGGTCGATGTATCCTCGTAGTCAGCAAGCAGGCTTGAGATGCCAATGGCCTGGATATCGTCGTCAGCACTGTCCAAGGGTAACTGGAGATGGCACTCGTCACAGTTGCGGTCGCAGAAAAAGGGTTGGTAGGAGTCGGGCTCCTTGTAGGTGGTAATAACCCCCTCGTAATTACGCAGTACAACCTTATTGGTCGACCAGGAGATGAGGTAGTTGGGCATCACTGGAATTTTACCACCTCCTCCTGGGGCGTCAATCACGTAGGTGGGCACCGCAAAACCGGAAGTGTGGCCGATAAGGCTTTCAATAATCTCTATCCCTTTTCCCACTGGGGTGCGGAAATGGCTTAAGCCTTCGGATAGGTCGCATTGATAGAGGTAATAGGGTCGCACTCGGTTCGCGACCAGTTTGTGGACCAAACTTTTCATGATTCGTGGGCAGTCGTTAACCCCGGCCAATAAAACAGACTGGTTGCCCAGGGGGATACCAGCGTTAGCAAGTTTGGCTAGAGCGCGATTAGCACGCGGTGTCATTTCACGGGGATGGTTAAAATGGGTGTTGATCCACAAAGGGTGGTGTTTTTTAAGAATTTCCACCAGGTCGGCGGTGATGCGTTGGGGCAGCACCACAGGGGTACGGGTGCCAATACGTATCACCTCCACATGGTCAATGGCGCTCAGTTCGCTAAGCAGCCAGTCAAGCAATTGGTCGCTGAGGAGAAAAGGGTCGCCACCAGAGAGTAATACATCGCGAACCACAGGATTGTTGCGGATGTATTCAATTCCAGCGAGCAATGTTTTTTTACTGGGAATCGAGTCCACATCACCGACCTTACGTTTACGGGTACAGTGGCGACAGTACATAGAGCAGATGTTGGAGACGTGAAAGAGCACTCGGTCTGGATAGCGGTGGGTTAGGCCTTTCACTGGGCTATCCTTATCTTCAGCGAGAGGATCAAGACATTCACAACGGCCAATATGTAGTTCATCGGGATTAGGGACAGATTGCCGAAAAACCGGATCTGTTTCAAAATCATATTGGTTGATTAACGAAAAATAGTAGGGAGTAATGGACATGGGAAAACGATCAACAGTCTGTTCCAGGGCCTGTCGTCTTTCCTCAGTAAATTTTACATTAAGCAGCCTCTCTACAGTATCAATACTTTTGATGGAGTGTCGCAGGTGCCAGCGCCAATCCTCCCATTGTGCCACCGTTGAATCAGGATAGAGAATGGTGTTAGTATTTTTGTGTTCAGGAGCGACTACTTCATGGGGCGAGTGCACGATAATTCCTTTTTTAATTGGCATATTCAGACACCAACTTGACGATGATCTAAATAGACGTAGATGCCATCATCAAAAGAATTTCGAGATTGAGGCGAAAAAAAAATGATGAGGAAAAGTGGCCGGATATGCGCAGGATTGAAGGACCGTTTTGACATGGTCCGTGTAGATTGTAGCTATAGGGGTAACAGTATTTTAACAAGAATGCAAATCAGGCTGGGGAACACTGACGTTGTTTAAATAAAAAAATGTTTGAATAGTCTTGGGCTGGAACCATATTGGACAAATAATAAATAAAATGGCATGACCATTTTTCTATGGTTTACCAACATTATGGATGTTTTGTTATAGCTTTTTGTTCAGAAGATCACTGTTGCAATAAGTCAACAGTCAGCAGGATAATGGTTACGGAAAAAATATATTATTTTTTTTCCTTCCAATAATCCTTACCGTAATAAGTATTATTAGAATCGTGGCAATTTAGATCATTATCGCAAGATTCTTTTCTGACTACCATAGCAGCTACCACGAGAATAACGGCAGTCGTGTCAAGAATAACTGCTATTGGTGTTGCCAGTGTCCTGAGTGAATAATTTTTAAATTTTGCGAATGAATCCATTTCAGCAAAAAAAGCATGCTGGGTGTCATCTCTGTAATATTTTACTTCTTTATCTTGTAATTCTTCTTCCGTGATTTTGCTGAAGTCAATTTTTACATATTTGTCAGGGTCTGTTTTTTTCCATATATATGGGGTGGCACAGGAATTACAAAACAACAGGAGAGTGATAAATATTACAATGTTTTTGTTTTTAAAATATTTCATATTTAATCTTCCTTCATGACTGATCTGGCAGAAAGTAATTTCTTATAATATATTCTCCTAATTGTACAAAAAACATCCGACCGTATGGGTATCGCTGATAGGTGTAGCAACGGGGTAGGTGGCGTGGCATTGCGGCATGGCTTGAGGGCAGCGCGGATTAAAGTGACAGCCGGTGGGTGGGTTGCTGGGGGAGGGCATTTCCCCTGTGAGTTTGATAACTTTACGACCGCCTTGGGTAATGGAAGGGACTGCGGAGAGTAAGGCCTTGGTATAGGGGTGTTTGGGGGTTTTCATCACTTCCTCCACCCGGCCGTGTTCAACAATACGACCCAGATACATTACTGCGATATCATGGGCGATATATTCCACCACCGATAGGTTGTGGGTGATGAAGAGGTAGGAGAGGCCAAGCCTATCTTGCAATTCTTTTAGTAGATTAAGAATTTGGGCCTGTACCGATACATCTAGGGCGCTGGTTGGTTCATCACAAATAATCAATTTAGGGTTTACGGCCAGGGCGCGGGCGATACAAATTCTTTGGCGTTGCCCGCCGGAAAACTCATGGGGATAGCGATGTTTATGTTCCGCTGCCAAGCCCACTTGCACTAGTAATTCCTCTACCCGTTTTTCCCGTTGTCTGGCGTCGCCTCCCAACCCTTG
This sequence comes from Desulfobulbaceae bacterium, assembly GCA_029865005.1. Classification (GTDB taxonomy): domain Bacteria; phylum Desulfobacterota; class Desulfobulbia; order Desulfobulbales; family Desulfobulbaceae; genus JAOTSI01. Next base: position 961 of record JAOTSI010000201.1, on the reverse strand, counting down.
GGCGATCATGCTCTCTTCGATGATATCCTTCACCATCATTCGAGGATTCATGGAAGAAAAAGGATCCTGAAAAATGATTTGCATATCCCGTCGTTTGGTGCGCAATTCCTTTTGCCTGAGCTCGGTTAGTTGCACAGCTTCTAGCTCAACCATCCCGGCAGTTGGCCTGATAAGTTGCAGAATAGCTTTTCCCACCGTGGTTTTTCCGCTGCCGGACTCCCCGACCAGTGCCAGGGTCTTGCCTTTGGGAATTACCAGGGACAAGTCATCCACCGCTTTCACAAATCCCACGGTACGCTTGAACAAGCCTTGTTGGATCGGAAAATGAACCTTTAATCCTGCTACCCCCAGAAGTGGGTCCTTTTTCTCACTAAGATGTTTCTCATCGGAGGCAGCCTCTTCTTCAGCCAGCAATGCTGTAGTCTCATCTAAAATATCCTTTGCTGTACTACACTTTGCAGCTTGTTGAGGCGTTGTAGGGGCACCCCCCTGTGGGTGGTCGGCTGAATCAAGAGATTCCCTTGAAATTCTTAAGTCAGCAACATTGTTATCAGCCATGGGCTCATCAGTATTTATCGGGTGCTCACCGACCTTCTCCAGCAAATGACACCGGGCTCCGCCGCCATCTCGACTCCTACTCCAATTCGGTATTTGAGCGCGGCAGACCTCCAGGGCGTAATCACAACGCGGCTCAAATCTGCATCCAGAGAATTCAAGGGCTAGGGAAGGCACGGTGCCTTTAATCACCGCCAGTTTTTGGTTCCGCCTGGTTAGGGTGGGCAGCGAATCAAATAATTTTCGCGAATAAGGGTGGGCTGGGTTGTCAAAGAACTGATCCCGGCTGGCTGATTCGACAATTTGCCCGGCATACATCACCGCCACATGGTCGGCCATTTCCGAGATCACTCCCAGGTCATGGGAGATGAGCAGGATCGCCATGCTGGTGTCTTTTTGCAGCTTA
>JAOTSI010000229.1 GCA_029865005.1 Desulfobulbaceae bacterium | reverse complement strand
TCCAGGATGCGTCGCCGGATCACATTTACAATGGTGCGGTCCAACATGGAGGCCGATACGTCCACTAGCAATAATATCCTTTTCCCCCCCAACTTGAGACCGGTTAGGTATTGCCGGTTACCTTCTCCGACAAATTTACGGACCTTGTTGCCTTGTTCCCGTTCGGCTTTGAGCTTGGCACTTAATTGTTTGTTGGCCAGCTCCATGGGAGGTAAATCTGCCTGTAATTGGTTGATATGGGCTTTGGTTGCAGCAGATTCTTTGTGGAGATCGGCCAGTTCCGCTTTGGTGTCTTGCAATCGTGCGAGTACAATTTCAGAACTTCCATTAACGGAGATAATCTCCTCATCTGTTTTTTGCAGACTGTTTTGGAGTTCAAACAAATATTTCTCCCCAATAAGCACCTCATGTTCAAGGCGCATGACTTCCGCTCGCAGATCAGTGTGTTGCTCGCGTCGATTGGAGATAGTGTTGGAGTTGACCAGCAATACCAAGAGAATAACTGCCCCGAAACCACAACACATGATATCGAGAAAGGCTAGGTTGAAGGGTGAAAAACCGCGTCGTCGTAAGGCCATGATGGATTAAAAAGGTCGTACCCGCAAGCGGGAAACAAGGTTTGAGTCGCAATAGACCCGGGTATCAAGCACGAGTCGTTCCTGCATTAGCTGCAGTTGATGGATAAAGAACATGAGCACGATGGAAATGATTAGGGCGATAAAGGTGGAGTTAAAGGCAACCCCTAAACTTTGGGTAACTCCGGTAATGTCGCCTTCTACCGCCCGATTTGCTTGGCTCAGGGCCGTGCCGATACCTCGTACTGTGCCGATGAACCCCACCGAAGGGATGGCCCAGGCGATGTAGCGAATGGTTGAGAGTTCGGATTCCATTCGTTCGCCCTCTGATTCGCAGATTTCACGGGCAGCGGTGGCTGAGTCCTGAACGTCACGGGTGGCACCGAAACGCTGGATACCGGCACGTAACGCTCGGGTTGGTAAATATCCATGTTCATGAGGACTCAGATTGTCCAAGCGACTCTGCAATTCCTTGGTATCTTCCGGTCCTATGGGTAAACCTTCGGGTAGTTGCAGCAAATCCTCGTCGAGCTGACGACTGTGTTGATAGGCGGTCACACCTTTGTAGCCAAGGATGGTCAAGGCCCATAACATGAGGACCAGGCAGGATTCCTGTTCGTAATCGCGTAGCACGACCTTGAAATTGCGCCCGCTCACATGATTTGGATCTTTGGCCAGTCGTTCTTGCTCCAAGGTCAAAAAGGCATCTGCTCCGGGCCTAATCACTGTGACGTAAATACCGTGCACGATGATAAAGGCGATCAGCAGTCCAAAGACCTGGAAAATAAGTTCCATGGGAAGTCGCTGTCTGGTCATGGAATAAGTTCCTCGTGTATTTTTTATACTAATAGTATGGTGGATTGTTGGTGTTGCCGGGAACCCACAATGGGTGCCATTACAGACCTGGGTATATTAAATATTTATGCCAAAATATTCATATATCCACCGGAAAAGAAACTACCGAATCCGCCCCTATCCTCTCACTGGGCACAAAAGGTTTGGGCCAATCTCCTTTTATTCCTTGTGGAGATGGGGGCGATGTGGCCGTCTTGGCCTTCTTTTGATTTTGTGTTTGCTTACTTGGTGCTGTGGAAGGCTCGGGTGTTGCCTGTTGAGCTCCATAAGCATAACCGCTCAACAGATAAAATAGCAAAATAATCAACTGTTTCATTCGGCATACCTCGCAACTCGAAAACCAATATCATCCATGGGACTGCGACTATATCCACGATAACTCAAGCGCAGTTCAGTGATGGTGGCATCTCGCCAGCTCGCACCGCGCACCATGTGATGGGTTCCGGTGGAAGGGCCGACCGGGTCGGTTAGCAAGGAAGCGGAACCGTTAACGGTTGGAGAGTAGAAGTCGTGACACCATTCTGACACATTACCATCCAGGTCAAAAATACCGGCAATGTTGGGTGGGAATGATCCCACAGGTGCACTTACCGAAAAACCGTCGTTATAGCCGCTTACCGTCACATTTAGTAGTTGCCTGGCAGATAGATCACCGTAGTTGCCGGTTTTCTTTTGGGGCGGATAGTTTCCCACCCAGCCGTATCGAGCGACCTGTTGTCGTCCAGCCATTCTGGCTGAGTAGGCCCATTCTGCTTCAAAAGGGAGACGGTAGCCGTTGGTTATGGGTTGGGCCGTAACCATGGTCTTGTTTTTTTCAACGTAAAAGGGCTTGAGTCCTTCCTGCAGGCTGAGCCAGTTACAGTAACGAGCGGCGTCTTCCCAGCTTAAGTTGACTGCTGGAGAATTGTTCGAGTCAAGGGAATGTCCTCGAAAATTTCCGGAGGAGTGATCTGGCTTGAATTTACGGAACTCTTGATTGCTCACCTCATTAACGGCGAGATAAAAAGGGTGAGTGATTTGTACATTGCGTTGGACTTCGTTGGCTCGGCGGCCAGCTTCGCGGCGTGAAGAGCCCATGGTGAATTTTGCTGGACCAAATCGGATTAATTTGATTTTCCCTGGAGCAGTCACTGTATTCGGCGCGACGATAACGGAGGGTTGCGCGTTTTTCGGTACTAGTTTGATCTCAATTTGTTGATCATACTCCTTGCTGGGGGTAATTGTACGACGGGCAGTCTTGAAGCCTTTGGCCTTTACCTCAAAGGTATGGCTTCCCACTGGTAAACGTAAGCGTCCAATGGTATTGGAATGTTTCTTTCCGTCAATTGCAAGTTGGGCATCAGGTGGCTCGGTTATTAGAAAGATGATGCCGTACTCGGCTTCCAGGCTGAGTTTTAAGTTATGTATTTGGTTAGGTCCGAGGGTGAGAGCGTGTACTTTACTTTTTCTGCCCGCCAGTTCTAGTTTGATCAAATGTTCCATGCCGGAACTAATTGACATTGTAAGGGGGGTGCGGCCCTGATAGGACTGGTCGATAACAACCGTGGCTCCCACAGGATCGGATGTTAGATGTAGAGTGGCCGGGGAGGGGTTGAGTTTCACCGGTGCAGGGCGAAGGTCTTGTCCCGCTACCGCGTCTAATTTTAGTCTCTCAGGGGAGAAATCATTCATGCTTAGCAGCAGGTTGTGTTTTCCCGCCATTAATTGCATAGTGATCGGTGTAATGCCATGTTCCACTTCGCCCTCATGCACCAGAGCGCCGGGTGGCTCGGAACTGAGATGGACATCGGCCCACCCGGGTTGCAAGTTGAGTTCAAAACTTTGGCGGTTGGTCATCCCATGAATCAAGAGTTTCTTTTCCAAAGGAAGATAGCGTGGCTTGTTTACCCGCAGCAAATGTTCACCAGCTTCTACTTGCAGATTGGTGAGAGGGGTGTGGCCCATACTTTTTCCATCGATAAAGACCTCGGCATCGGGAGTATCTCTGGTGAGGATGTCTACTATTCCAGGTAGTTTTTGCAAGAGATATTCAAATCTATTTACCCTGTTACTGGACACCTTAATTGATTCTTCGAGGGTGCTGTAGCCGTCCAGGTGAGCGGTGAGGGTGTAAGAAAAGGGTAGGGCGAGGTAGCGCTCCCTAATTTTGATGGGTGGCGGGAATCCACTTAGAGAAAAGGTATCGGGGGATGGAGTAATAATGATGTCCACTGAGCGGGCTGTGAGAAGAAATGAGGCAGCAGCTAACAAAATTAATAACAGGCTTCCGAGAATGTAGCGGATTTTAGGTGATTTTTTGGAATTAGCCGCTTTCTCGGAAACTTTGGGAAGGGGACTATTTGGTACATTTGGTTTCGGTTGAATGTCGGTTACTGTGGAGTTCAGGGGAACATCTTCTGATCTTAGAACCCGGATGGTGATCAAGTCTCCGGAAATGAGGTACTCTACTATTTCATCGCCAATGCGGGTCCGGTCTCCTGATTTAATCCATACCGAAGTGCTGATATATTCGTTGTTGTGGTAAATACCATCGGCTTGGGGTGTTGGCTGAAGGAAAAAGTGGCCCCGTGATCGGCCGATATGGGCCTCAATCTCTCGGCAGGCTGTTAGTCTAACGTGGCTATTCCGGTCCGAGCCCATGGACAGGGGTAGCTCGGTGTCCTTGAATTTGCGTTTGCCCAGGGGGTCATGGATTTCGATAAGTAGGCTCAAATGGGTTCCTCGCAGCGCACAATAATAAAAATTGGGTTTTGTTCTGGAGTAACGGAGATGCTCAAACGCACATCACGAAACCCAGGCCTGGAGCCAATTACCGTGTAGGTTCCGGGACGGAGGATGATCTGTTTTCTGGCAAATTTACCAAAAGCTCCCACCCGATAGATCACCACATCAGTGAGCTTATCCGATTGTAAAATAACGTCAACCGGGATTATAGCCTTTTTGAGTAGGGTTTCTATTTTGGAGATTTGAGTGGCCAGTCTCGGGCCAGGATTTGCAAAGGTGCGGGCCAGGTTAAGGATTAGTTGCGCTTCCTCAAGGGGGCCTTGTTCTTCAATCCGCTGGGGGTTACTTATGATTTCTATCAGTTGGAGGTCTAGGGCCAGCCGTTCTTTGGCCTTGCGATGACCTCGGATGGCAAATCCGGCTTGGGGGGCCAGGGTTAAGGCTTTTTGGTATGATTGGAGACATGCTGCCCATTGTTCGGCAGCTTCATGTTCTTCAGCTTTTTGGCGTAATGATTCAAGATTGTGAGCAAGACGTGTTTGCTCAAGTCTGCTTTGCAAATTAGCCACTGCAGGATCGGCGGGGCGAAGTGCGGTAGCGGTGTTTAATGCCTGTTCAGCTTTCTTGAAATCTTTTAGCTCCAGCCCGTAGAGTCCTTGAGTTATGGCATGCCGAAATTCACGTTGGTTGATCTTAGACTTAACCTTAGCAAGAAGATTTTTGGCTGGGACGAATTCGGGATCAAGACTGACAGCCTGTTGCAATAGGTTGCGGGCTGCATCAAGGTTCTTATCCGTCATTATTTGGCCTTCTTCGTAAAGGGAGATAACTTGTTCTAAGCTGTCTGCTCTTTTCGCGCCATGAAGGGCTTCATTGTTGTTTGGCGCAATAGCCAAGGCCAGTTTGAAATTTTGTGCAGCCGCTTGGACGTTTTGTTGTTCCAAATCCTTATGACCTTGTTTAAGGGAACTGGTTAGCAGGTTTTCTTTATTTGCTAAAAGTTGCTCCAGAGCGGTGGTTCCAGCACGGAAAGCATTACGTGCTTCGGGTAAAAGGAATTCTCGTCGCAGCCTGTCGCCTTCCAATCCCAAGGTTATGGCAGCTTGATAATCTTCACCGCCCCAGGCGATCATGTTTTCTGCTTCAACTCGGACTTTTATTCTTAGCCATTTTTCCAAGGCCTGCTCCATCTCCTTTTCAATATCATTACTTTGCTGTTTCTCAGTAGGAGAAGAGGAGGTAACAGGCGGTATGGTTGGGCCGTTGACCGATGGTTTAATATCGACGATCTCGGGAGTAGAGTTGTGTGCTGGTAAGAGCCAAATCACAGCCCCGGCAAGTAAAAGTAGAATAATTAGACCAATGAAAATAAATAATGGCCTATGATCTTGGGCAGGAACATTGTTTGGACTGCTGTTATCGGGTGGAACTAAGACCGGAGGTGCGGGTTCTTCTTCCGGTGGTTTGAGAGGAGGATGGCTCATGAAATTTTCAAAATTTTTAATTTACGATTAATCTGTTGGGGTCAATTACTATTCTAATAGTAATGTAAATGTTCCATCAGAAATAGTTTGTTGTTTCCATGGGCCTGTGTAGAGGCTCTCTAATGCTGTTGACCCTGGAATTTTATGGGAATTTCTCAGTTCAGCCGGGCATTCACAGAGGGGGCCTACCAATCTAGGAAAACTGGTAGACATCCACTATTATATACTAATTTACTATAGCAAAATCTTGTTTGTTTGTAACTGTTAAGCGAAATATACAATTAGCATTACATATTTTTTTGACACAGTTTTTCACAAAATCAGCACAACCTGCACCGTAAGTCGAGGTGGGGGTGAATAATGCACAGATTGCGTCACATCGGACGATTACCGATGTAATACAATTCTGTACGAGATGATTTTTTTAAATTTAACAAGAATGCATTTGTTGATAAAAAATCCGATTTCAAAACATATGGTGACCGTTCAGCTGGGAAAAATAAAAGTTCCATAACATCGGTCTACTAATAAGCGGTTACCAGTATTGCGGATGTCTGCAAACAGGCTGGTGAGCTATATAATCCTATGTAACTCCGGTTTTCTGATCGCTCGCAGATGTGATGCTGGTGAACGTTTACTTGCGATTAGCTATTCGCTACGCCGCAACTGTTTAGCTCACTAATTAATTTGACGTTGAAGCAAGCACGTTTCTTTTGAAAAATATAATTTCGACAAAAATTTAACCTTAAGGTAACTCTCAGGTATTATGATCGATACTTAATTAATTATATTTCACCATTGTAAATGTTTGGTCAAAACATGTGGTAGCAAAGCAAAAACTTGAAATAAAAAATCTTTGACTTTATGAAGTAAGCCGTGTTCACTGTAACTGTTTCAAATTAAACAATAATAATAACAAGAATCACTCTCAGTGAATAGGCGGCGTAGGATTTATAATGGGATCATTTAATTTTTATAATCTCGGACTTAAAGTGCAAAGTTTTAAATATTTGTTAATATTAGCTTTGTTTCAGGTCGCGTTTTTAGTGTTTTCCCTGGTACCCAATTCCTTTGGTGCCGAACTAAATCTCGCCCCGGACTGCTCTGTAGCATCCCCTTCCCAAGCTACTCTTTGGCCCCCCAACCACAAGATGGAACCCATTCAGATACTCGGGGTTAGCGATCCGGATGGGGACTCGGTCTCCATCGCTATTCAATGCATTTTGCAGGATGAACCGCTTAATACCACCGGGGACGGCAACACCAAGTATGATGGGGACGGCATAGACACATCCACCGCTCTGGTGCGATCCGAACGTTCAGGTAACCAAAATGGCCGTTTTTATCATATCGATTATATCGCCACCGACAGCCGGGGAGCCCGTTGCGGTGGCGAAGTCCTAGTTACGGTAAATCATGCCAAAAAATCTCCCGCTATAGACGAGGGCCGCCTCTATCAATCAACTCCCTCCTCTAACATCTGCGGCCTCCACAGTATTAACAACCCTGTTGGTTCTCAAATTAAATTAATAATATTTGTCTAATTATTTAGGTAATAATTTCTGATTATTTTAAAAGCGTTTTCAAATGACAAGGTCATTATGGTGGCCC
>JAOTSI010000200.1 GCA_029865005.1 Desulfobulbaceae bacterium | reverse complement strand
TGGAAAATGCGCAGTATCAGCGACATGCATCAGAAATACCCGAGCTCAATCAACTTCTGGAAAAACTTTCGGATGAAACGGCTCAAGGCACAACTCTCTATCGCTGCCGTCGGTGCAATTTGGTTTGGGAGGAATGGGTACAATATGTTTACAACGGTGAGGTGTACTTATTCGCCCCAAAACCACAATCCACAATGCCATCACTTAACCCCAAAACCGGATCATGTGCACGAGGCGCATTTTTGGGTGCATTAAGCGGCCTTTTTATCGGATTTCTCACCTTGCCGCCCTTACCAGCTGATAAAAGCAGCACCTGGCCCACCATTCTTCGACCTCTCTCAAAAGAGGCCCTCCAACGAAGTGAATGGGTAGCATATTTTCTACTGGCAGGCATGGCATGCGGCTTTGCACTGTGTCGCATTTTGCGACGGAGATAACGGGTTGCAAATATATAAAAAATGCTTCTCGCCCGGGATAAGAACCGAAAGAACTGATGCCAGGCAAATAATACATAACCGGGTATCCAATCTTGAGCCTTGGTTTTAACTTAGGCCAATTGCATTGTCGGGTAATGCTTATTTGTCTTTTCCCTTGAGGGCACTGTAAGGTAACAAACTTATATGACAGGGACATTTCATATCTTGAATGCGTTAACCCGACCTACATTTTCACCCTGGAGGCCGAAGTTGGGACTAACCACTAACATTGTTTGTTAACAGAACATTTCTCCAAAATTGAGAACGACTCTTGGAAAAAATAATCCTTTTTCCTTGCTCCCCTTCCGATGGCCTCGTATATTTATTACAGAGCAACGCAACTTGTTGAAAAAAAAATCTTTAAAGAGAAAAAATACCGGTTCGGGAACGCCAAAGCTATCTGGTTCAACAAAATCTCGGATTCGACTCTACGGTGCTCCGCGCAGCAAAATTTCTAAACCGGTATATCAGTCATCACAACAATCATATCCAAAGGAACATAACCATGAGTGCGGAAATACTAAACGAGGAAAAAATTCAAGGCGCCATTGAGTTTCACGGCCACTCCTGCCCCGGCCTGGCTATTGGTATTCGCGCATCCGAAGCAGCCATGAAGGAATTCGGTATTCGCAGTCTGGATGAGGAAATCGTGGCGGTTATCGAAACCAATATGTGCGGAGTGGACGCTATCCAATATTTAACCGGGTGCACCTACGGCAAGGGCAACCTCATTCATCTGGATTACGGCAAAAAGGCTTTTTCCTTTTACCGTCGCTCTGATCAAAAAGGGGTACGGATTGCTCTCAACGCCGCATTTTTCCATAAGATGGCCGATGACATGCACGCCCTGCAGACCAAACGACTCTCCACTGGCCTGAGCGATGAAGAAGAACAACGGCTTAAAAATATGGCCAAGGAAAAAATCGACTTGGTCATGAACGCCGATCTTCAAGAGCTTTTCGACATCCACGAAGCCCCCGGCCCCCTGCCGGCCAAGGCCAAAATACTCGAGTCCGTTACCTGCTCCGAATGTGGTGAAGCTGCCATGGAGACCAAAACCAGACGCTTCCTCGGGCAAACCCTCTGCATGCCCTGCTTTCAGAAAGCCAATATCGAGGAATAGGGCTTTTTCCTTCCCCGGCACCGACGCCCCCTTTCCCATTGTTGCCAACACCAGGGTGATAAAACCGGTCATCCAGATTTGCGCGTGGCCATGGGGCGTCGGTTTCAAAAAAAAGTTAAAAAGCACTAAAGCTCTTGGTCATCGCGACAAGACATTACCAAATATCTACGATATCTCCGCCCGCACAGCCATTACACCTCTTTCCAGTATTGCCTCATAACAAAACGGCTTTTCCATCCCCATGATAACTTCGCCAAGAATTCATTCGGAAGATAATCGATACCAGAAAAGATAATTACGATTTCCTCAGATTATTAATCCACTACCGCTTCCGGTACTTCTAATCTCCTCCCACCCAGGCACTTCGTTCATCTTACGTTAATCTTTCAGCTGCTAACATACAATCATCCACAAACAACACAATGGAGGACAACAACCATGAAAAAGCTGCTTACCTTTTGTCTAATTCATCTGTTGGTCGGTGAAGTCATGGCCAGGACACAGGAAACACCTTTTTCCGATGGTCAGACATTAGCAATGAACCACTCCGGAGTTAGCCGTAGCACCGATAAGTCGGAACAACCGACCTCTTCTCCGCTTAAGAGCGGCGCCATCGCCATAGCAGCGGCAGCCGACATCATGAAACAATGGAATAAAAATGGCGAGTACCTTGATGAGACACTTATACATGCATTACGACCGATTTTCGGTGAACTGACGGACCAGCTGAGACTCAGCTGGGATGCACGCCTCATAAAAAATTGGGCAGAGCAAGGTCACGGCATTGCCTTGCAAGGTGCCGACCGAGTGGTACAAGCCTATGGCAACAACATCTATATCGCCCTGCCGAAATCTTTCTTGCAAACCGATCCCGGTTTGACGCTTGAACTGCTCATCCATGCCGCCACCCATGCTTATCAGATGAACCGCGCCAAAGGATTGGCCACGTTCGGCGTCGATTACTTCCAAGCCTATGACCAAGCAGGATTTCTATTTAGCGGTAACCGGCTTGAACAACAAGCCATTTCAAAGGCACGAAGACATCTGAAAATCGCTCTTGATAGTTTTAAGGACATCAGATGTCTCGGACTACCCAATATACAAATACATCCTCGGGGGAAAAATATAACCTTTTTCAGCGGAAAAACCTGGCTCAGCTGCACCGGATACAAACTCGTATTTCAACATAATGCCGACCTGGTTCTCTTGAATCAAAACGATGAACCCATCTGGGCCACTGGCACCGGGGGTACAAAGGCTGACCGCTTGGTGATTCAAGCGGACGGCAATGTCGTGCTTTATGCCGGAAAACGAACATTATGGGCAACTGACACCCATGGAGAACAAAGCTTTTTATCTATCAGGGAAGATGGCGAGATGGTTGTTTATGGACCAGAAAGACAGAGAATGTGGTCTTCCGGGACATCATTCGGTAACAAGCAAACCATGAATGCCGCAGCGCAATGGCAACGGAAATAAATAACGGCCGCTTTTGCCTTTACCAATTAAGGCATCTCCAAACACTATTACAAAACAGGAGAACATAAGGGTCAAATCTCATTTTGACTATACTTTCCTTAACAAATTATAAAGAAATATATAAAGGGGAGTATAGGATATCCCTCTCAGCCCTTTTTTTACGTCCCCGGTCCACTTTCTAGGCATTTGGGGAAGGAGCTGTTTTAGGGTCGCGGATAAATATCTATTATCCCATCTCGGTACAAGCTTCCCACTGTGGCGTGGTGTGGCGTGTGGCGTGTGGCGTGGGGTCGTACCAAGTGATGTCCTTGTTTTAGCAGAAGAACATGCTTCAAAAAGGGGCAAAAATGGTTTTAGCGCCCCCTTTTGGACCCCAAAAACAACACTCTAAGCAACGAGATCGGACCATGGTTTGTTTTTTTTATAGTGAGCCTGTTCTCCGATAAATGATGGTGCATTTTTCACGCTTTTCGATGGAGACAGGCAAAAGGAGAGTCCCTTAGAGTTTACTTTTTGCAGGCTAAAAGTTAGCGCTAAGAGTAAAAACAGGGCCTCCCGCAGGCTGTTTCATCGGAATTTCAACAAAATTGCGTGGTCCGACCCGATCTTCGCCAGGTTATCTTCGAAAGGTAATATAAAAATGCTCATTAGAACTTGAATTGGAGAAATACCTCTGAGTTTTAGTATGCCACTGACGTTCAAAATAGATCCTATTTTAAAATCATTAAAGAACGATGTTATTTTATTTTGGAGACGTTCTACCTCTTGCTTATTTTCAAATTCTTGAATAGTATCCATTTAGGCCCTTCTTTCTTGTTTTTATTATTATTTTTGTCAATAACATTATAACAAGAATTGAAGGGTCTTTCACGTTAAAAATAATTTAATTTCAATTACTTATGATTTTTGAGTGTCAAGTCCGAAAGTTGAGGTTATATGAAAAAGAACTTCGCCATATTCATCTTACTCGCGCTTTTAATAGCCACCAATATTCACCACTTAAAGCCCTTGTATCCGATTGCAGTGGAAAAATTACCAGCAAGAATTAGTTGTAAAATCTTAACCGATTTAACAGAGGGCACAAACCCTGAGATTGTGCAAGATGCTCTTTTTCGTCTTGGGTCTTTTCCATCATGTAATGCTGACAGCAAAATAATTGAAAAATTGGGTCATCATGATGCGAATGTAAGGCACAATGCTCTTAATGCTCTCAATCATCTCGGAAAATCATCTTTGGTTGTCAAAGAAACTGCTCAAATTATAAATGATCAGTGCGAAGAAATTTTTGTACAAGACTCAGCAATTGACTTAATAAAAAAAGTTGAGAGTGAAAGTGATAAAACCAAGGCAATAACGGCATTAGAAAGTTTCATAGAGCATACCAAGTATGAAAACTATATATCAGAAGTAGAAAGAATAATAAGTGAATTAAAATCAAATTAAACATCATATAACCATAGGTTGCAGTGGATACGAAAAGACTGTGTAATTTCCACAATAGCACCGGGCGCGCCACTGAACCAAGACGTTAAAAATATAAAAAGCCTCACTGTATTATCGCGGCTGCTTAACCCGATAAACAAATGAGGACGTAATGGAAGAAAAAAGAAATAGAGCCTGGAGACGGTTCAAAAATCACATCAAAAGAGGTAAAGGGCAAGGAACTGAGTCAAAGTGGAAACCAGAAAAAAAATGGAAAATGCTATATCTTTGGTCAGGGAAATTGGCAAGAGCAAAACAGCTTGGCATAGATTATCCAAGAAAAAATTCACGTCAGCTTATAGAACATGAGACAACCTTGAATGACGAAAAAAACGAACCTATTATTCATATGCAGCAGGAACAAATGGCGAAGTCCGACAGCTGAAAAAATATGGAAAGATCATCCAAATTACAATACAAGGTCTGCTGGCACTAGTCCTAATGCAAAAAGAACTGTCAGCTCAACGGATATTCGTTGGGCTGATAGGATTTTCGTCATGGAAAAGAAGCATAAAAATCGATTAGTAGCAACTTTTACGCGTATGCTAGAATATAAGTCCGTTTATGTAATGAATATACCAGATGAATATTCTTACATGGACCCAGAACTAGTTGAAGAACTTAAAGATGTCGTTGGTAATATATTAAAATAATGGAAAAATTTTAACCAATCGTTTAATACGGAATGCCTTAGGTCCCCGGTATTTCAGTTTTATCGGTTTCGAGAAAATTAAACCAATACCAAAGATTATCGGCATAAAGTCGGCAGCCGATTAACTCACCGTTCGGGAACAAAAGGGAAATACATGAACATTATCATTCTGCCAGGTATGGGTGCCGACTCAAGAATGTATAATGATAATGCTTACAAATCTATTTCTGGGATCGAATTTGTCAATTGGCCACTCTATAAAGGAGAACAGTCAATATCAGAAATGGCAGCACGGATTATTAAAGAAAAGAATATTGACGAAAGACATATCGTTGGTGGCTCTTCTTTGGGTGGGGTAGTGGCAGCCGAAATAGCCAATCAAATCAAAATACAAAAATTAATTCTTATTGGTAGTACCCTGACTCCCCAGGCCATCAATCCAATTCTTAAAAAATTTCATCACATGGCCGAAATAGCCCCCGTCGATCTTATTCAGTTACTTGCAGGTAAAGCAACTTTATCGTATGAAAATATTCTCTTCGGAATGTTTAGCCAATCGGATAGCTCATTTATAAAGGCCATGAGCAAGGCAATATTCAAGTGGGGAGGCAATACCAAACCAAATTGTGAAGTGTGTCATATCCATGGGGAAATAGATAAGGTTATTTATCCCCCTAAAGATGGTGCAGAAATAATTTGGCGTGGAGGTCATTTAATAGCCATAACCCACAGTAGTGTAGTTGCTAAATTCATAAATAAATCTACGAAATCCTGAACAAGGCGTTTCACTTAACACTGTTATCGTCTGCGGCGCTAGACGCGTCAAGGGTTGGGGGGGAGCAAGTGAACTTGAACGTAATGTGTACAACCTAAGCCCAGGGTTATGTCCAACAATAATTACATTGAGGCAAAAAATATGAAGAAGAATAACGTTGTAGCAATAATAATTTTTCCACTGATATTGGGATTTTTGTTTTTTAATTTATATTCGAATAAGCTAAAAAAAGAAAATATTGCGGCCTCATTAGAACAACTAAAAGTTGAGAATAAGGAGCGAAGGCAAGAGCTAATTGATTTAGTAATAACGTTGGATACAACCGAACAGTTAGAAAACGAGAATATAAGTCGTATTCTCAATCATAATCATGATCAAGCAGGGGTATCAAGCGAGTCTATATTAGTTTCCAGCGCTGGAAAAATTGTTAGTGTTTCAAGGTATGGCTACGATACATCAAAGGAAAAAGTCATGGGTTTTTACCTAGAAAAAGCACTAGCGGGTGAATCTGGCAATATAATCGAACCTGATTATGGCAGTATACCTGCGCTTATAGTGTATAGTCCAGTCGAGATTAACAACGAGACTTTCGCTATATTAACGCTAATGGACTTAACCGAGGCAGAAATGTGTGCTGGTGGATGTGAGAACTAAATTGCGCATAACCATGGGTTCATCGTGGCGAGATAAATCTGGAACCTCGGGATTCCCATAATTAGGGATGGAATTGGCTAATGTTACCCCGTGGGTGAGAGACGTAAGGTTCAAGTCTCACCTGTCTAAAGCTTAGCCAGTAGGACAGTAGTGAAGCCTGAGGGGCAGCCCAGTAATGGGAAGTCCGAAGCCAGGTGGACCAAGGATGCAGGGTTAGTGTTAAGCCCCAATATAGTTATAGTTGTGGTCCGTTAGGATAATCCTTTTTTTGGGGAGGGGAGAAAGCCGACGACTTTGAATCGTTCGGAAGGCAGTAATCCTGAACACGTTAAGGCAAGTGCTCAGGATACCACCGGGGTCTTAGACCTGGTCATGCATATAAGGGAGTAACCTGGGAACTCGGGAGATCCAATTGTTTCCTTGTTCAACAAAGGTAGAGAGTGCCCTTAACCAAAACTCTTAGCGCTTGAGGCGAGAGGTGCCAGCCCCTCAAGCGAGTCCCACCGTATGGGAAATACGAAAGAAGACGGACAAACAAGGTATCGTGGAGGGATAGTGAGTAACGAACAACCACGAGATGGGCTTTTGGAAGTCTTAGCGGATCATAGTACCGATGGCCGGAAAAAATACCCGGTCGACATGGTGGGGAACTGTGTCCCAAGGGACCCATCGCAGGGAAGGAGAAGCCGGGTGTATGATCTATTGGAAAGAACTACGGGAGAGACTCAGAGCTCACCAATCGTATCACCGGAAACCCAGTAGAGTATGTAACTTCCCTGATACAAAACAATGTATACAGGGTAGAACGGGAAGTACAGCTACGCGCCTAACGGGGTGTTGCCTGTTGTGTTAGCCTGTGGCGTAGAGTCTTTGGTGACCGAGGAACCGGATAGACCCATATTTTTTTCAGCGGTGGGTGCAATCTGGGGTCTAGCGAGAATGGGAGCCTGAACATTAGAGGATAACTGCAGCTCTGAAAATACGTGCCTTGTAGAAGTTGCTTTGCAAGGGGAGTCCGGATGTGCCGAACGTCTCAGATCTAATGTGAGGCCGATGTTCTTTGGGAAGTAACGAGTAAGTGCACCTAGGAAACACCGCAGGGCAAGGGTCCAAGCACTTATACAAAGATTGCAGAGATAACCACGGTAAGGTCCATTTCCTAGCAGGGGCTGACAGTAACCTGCGCAAACTCGCCGGAATAGTAACAAACAAGCTGGTGAGAGGGTTTTGGTCTGGCGCATGAGCCAGTATGAAGGATGAAGGAGGGCTAACTCTCTCTGACAGTGGTGCTTGACGCTACGTCGCAAGAAGTAACACCTTGAG
>JAOTSI010000445.1 GCA_029865005.1 Desulfobulbaceae bacterium | reverse complement strand
TAAGCGGAATAGACCGCGCAAACGCAGGTAAATACCGAAGCGTGCCCGTTGCCATATCCGGCAGTCGCCATGCCCCTCCGCAGCCCTGGCAGGTGCCTAAAATGATGGAAGATTTAAACCACTGGGTTCGGGAGAAAGGCGACAAGCTACATCCAATTATTTTTGCCGCCGAGCTTCATGAACAAATTGCAACAATCCACCCATTTATAGACGGAAACGGTCGAACCGCCAGGCTATTGATGAACCTAATCCTACTTCAACACGGCTACCCCATTACCAATATTCCCGGCAACACCGAGAGTCGCTTGTCTTATTACGATGCTCTTGAAAAATGTAATCTTGAAAAGGATAAAAGTATATTTTTTATCCTAATTGCCACCTATGTGCATGACAGCTTGAAAAACATCCTGCAAAAGCTGGGGGCTGAAGGGTGAGCGATTTTCAAATAAATGAAACGCATCTTTCTCAAATCTAAAGCTAAAATGTCGTGACCTGATCGCATGGCATGTAACCAGCTGATTTTATATATGGCTTAATAAAGCTCCTTGAAACTTTTTTCAGCATGACCTGTTCCGACGATGATCAATTCGTCTTCTTCCAGTAACTCCATTTGGGGATCAGGGCTGAAAATCGGTATTCCATCTCTATTAATTGCGATAACGCTACACTCTGTCTTTTCTCTTATCATACTCTGTTGTAGAGTTTTGCCTGTTATCGATGGATGTATAGGAACTCGAAACACACTGAGCTCTTCAGCAATGGTTAACACACCGTTAGGATTGAGAAGATTCATGATAACATTTGCCCCCATGGAGGCATAAGACATAACCAAATCCGCGCCGGCTCGGTGCAGTTTAGAAACATTTCGTTCTTGAGTGGCTCTACTGATTATTTGAATATCCGGACGCAACTGTCGACAGTAGATGGTGAGATAGATATTTACCGCATCATTATGGGTGGTAATTATGACGGATCTGGCCTCTGAAATCCCAGCCTGTTCCAGAACACCCCTCTCAGCAGCGTTGCCATGAATATAAGAATCTTTACCTTTTACCACTACCGTACTTTTATCAACTACCTTATAGGCGATATCGTGTTCTTCCAAGGCCTCAGCTGCTGCATGTCCCACCCGGCCACCACCAAGTATCAACACTGATGCTTTTGGTTTTCCAAATTCACAATCAATACAATAATAGTCATCATATTTTTTCAATTGCTCCTCTGAACCAGCCAGCACTAAAACCATTGATGAAGTAATAGTAGTATCGGCGTGGGGAATTCCAAACACGCCTCTTTCCCAACCGCCAACAACGGTTACTCCAGTCATCTCACGTAACTTCACCTCAGCCAGGGTTTTACCCTCAAGGGGAGTCCGCATGGCCGGGGCCTCTGCAATAAGTAACTGGTCAAAACGGCCGATGATGTTAGTGCCCATGCTTACCCCCAGTGTCCTTCTCCCAAGGGAAGTCCCGAGCATTTTCATAAAGGGGAAAACATGGGTGCTGCCTGCAAACTCTAAAATATCAATGGAATGATCATTATCTGCATTGGTTACAATGGGTACATGTTGGCACACCCCTCTTACGGTAAATGAAATATTAGTATTCATCATGTCATCATTGGTCACCACAACCATGGCCGCATTGCCAACTTGCATACGCTCATAGGTTTTCGGATCACCTAGATCACCATGAATAACCTTATATCCTCGATCAAAGTACTCTATTGCCTGTTGCATTTCCCCTGCCACAACCGCATACTTGAAACCATACAACTCTAACTTTCCTATCAGGTTGATAGTGAGGGGGTCAATATTGGTTATAATTATATGTTCGGTTGTCCCCTCCGGTAATTCATGGGGTGTTCGTGCTTTTGCCTGAGCGCTCAACCACGGGGCATAAAAAAATCGGATAAATGAAAAGGGAAGCATGATAAGCAGAAGTAGAATGCCAGATAGCAGCACAATAAGAGAAAAAATCAGTCCTAAATCGGTTGAAAAGGTGATATCCCCGAACCCCAGAGTGGACATAACCGTAAGGGTCCAGTAGATGCCTGTTATCCAACTGTAATCCCGACCTTCATACAACATGATAACATGAAATATAACACTAAAAATCCCTACGATTATAGCCAACGTTAAAAAGAATTTAGATAACAAAATAATATTGCGCTTAGTCGTTCTCTCTTGCATAAAATAGACAAGCAGCGAGGGGATGTACTTCATAGGCGCTCTTTATGGACATAAATATATGAATCAAACAATCTCAAAACAACGGGCCTCTCTCCCTAGTATGCCACCTCCATCATTTTTTAACTAGGATGATGCAGCTTACCCTGCCCCAGATAAGAAAATTACTTTTTATTACTAAAAGATCCCATTGAATATTTATTAACGTTAACCAGCATGAGGGTCGCGGAAAATAATAAATATCCCAAAATGGCGCAGGATTTTTAGTCGTCTTCAAGAAGAGGTAACAGGCGCATAGCAGCGTTATGTAACTGTTGCCTTGACAAAGAAGACGGCTAAAAAGACA
>JAOTSI010000156.1 GCA_029865005.1 Desulfobulbaceae bacterium | reverse complement strand
TATCAAACGAATGCTCGCTTACTCCTCGGTGGAACATATGGGCATCCTGGCCATCGGGGTTGCGGTGGGCGGTCTCGCCACCTACGGGGCCATGTTCCACATGTTCAATAACGCCCTCACCAAGGGCTCACTATTCATGAGTGCCGGCAACATCCACCGCCACTACGGCAGCAAACGGCAGTGCGAAATCCTGGGTTCCCTATCAGATCTCCCAGTTTCAGCCGGAGTCTTTCTGGCCGGATTCCTGGCAATTGCCGGCTCACCACCCTCTGGCGTTTTTTTAAGTGAATTTACTATACTGAGAGGGATTTTCACCACGGGTCACCCCTACCTTTCGGGCGGATTCGTATTCCTCCTGGCAGTGATCTTTATCGGCATGGCTGATACGGTACTCCCTGTAACCCTGGGCCCCTCCCATAATAATGAAGCAACCCCGGACAGCCGCCACGAAACCCTACTCACCGCCGCAACTCCCCTTTTATTACTTCTGATAGTTATCGCCGTGGGACTCTACCTCCCTGCGCCATTAAAAAATCTGTTCACCGATGCCGCCGCCCTGCTGGAGCTACAACCATGAGCGCAACCACTAAAAACAGCAAAACTTTACCGCTGAGCGATATTTCTCAACTCACTTACGAAGAGTACGCTGAGGCAGTGACCAATGGTATTCAAAAAGGGGGAACTCTCCTCGCCTCTATGGTGGACCCGGTTTCGGATTCGAAACAAGCCTCTCTGCACGACCTCTTCACTGTGATCAGTTACCCCGACAGGACGATTGGGGTTTTCCGCACCAGAATCGGCAGCCACTTTCCTTCGCTCACCCCCAATTACCCTCAGTTCCATCTTTTTGAACGGGAAATAGCCGAACAACACGGCCTGATTGCCGATGGGCACCCCTGGCTCAAACCGGTACGTTTTCACCAAGTACAAAGCGGCGGAATCGATGCTTGGGGTCGTGACCCGAACACCCATCCCCTGGTGGGCGAGATGGAATACTTTCAAGTAAGCGGTGACGAAATTCATGAGGTAGGGGTTGGACCGGTCCACGCCGGGGTGATTGAGCCGGGCCATTTTCGTTTCCAATGTTTCGGGGAAAAAGTGCTTCATCTCGAGATTTCATTGGGCTACCAACATCGGGGCCTGGAGTCCGGACTGGTTGAAGCCCCAAGCCCCCGAAGCATGGCCCGCATCGAAACCATGGCCGGTGATACAACCATAGGACACGCCACCGCACACTGTCGGCTCATTGAGGGAATAGCCGGAACCCACATTCCCCCTAGAGCAGTGGCCCTACGCGCCGTCGCATTGGAACTTGAACGACTGGCCAACCACGTGGGAGATATCGGGGCCATGGCTGGTGATATCGGCTATCTACCCACCGCCTCCTTTTGCGGGCGGCTCCGTGGTGACTATTTGAACATGACCGCCCAAATCTGCGGCAGCCGTTTTGGCCGGGGACTGGTCCGGCCTGGAGGTCTCCTATTTGATACTGATCAGAAAATGGTCGACGAGCTGCTTACTGGCCTGACCGAGATAACCAAGCAAACCAAGGGTGCAATCAAACTCTTTTTTAACGCCCCCTCCGTGCTGAGTCGGTTGGACCATACCGGCACCGTTAGTCTCCAGGATGGGCTTGATTTGGGACTTACCGGCGTGGCCGGTCGGGCTTGTGGAATTAATTGCGACGTGCGCAGGCTCTACCCCCTAGGCAAAGAGAAAAATCATTTCCACCCGGAGATCCTCAGGCAAAAAGGTGATGTCCTGGCTCGCGCCCAGGTACGTCGACTGGAGATCGAAGCCTCCCTGGACTTTATCAAAAATACTCTGGCCGATCTGCCAAAGGGACAAATAATCACTCCCCTGGAAAAACAGCCCGCCGGTGATTCAATAATCATCAGCCTGGTGGAGGGATGGCGCGGCCGGATCGCCCATCTTGGCCTCACGGACCCAAAAGGGTTACTCCGCCGCTACAAAGTGATAGACCCCTCTTTCTTCAACTGGAGCGGTTTAGCCATGGCCCTACGTAACGAGCAGATTTCAGATTTCCCGCTCTGCAACAAGAGTTTTAACCTGTCTTACTGTGGGGTTGACTTATGAAATGTTTTACATAAGCGTGCTCCGGCAGCACATCTTTGCACGATTGCTTTCCGTCGCTCAAGGGACCATAGCCGTCAGACTAAGACTTAAAATTGAGAAAATATTATATTAGATCAAGGCAAAACCGTTAAATAACATCACAATGTTTTTAAGTTTAGTGCGTTTATCATTTAGTCTTATATACCGAAATGCTGCGGGCGTGGGTAGGGTGCGTTTTACGCACCATTAAAAAGGCTGGGCTCCGTACGCACCATTATCACTCATTTTCGTTTATCCATAAGGTTCGAAAACGGTGCATAAAATGCACCCTACAGCGCACAGCAAGATTCAAGTTTATTTTGTATTGCAATATCTTGTCTTTGTAAAAAATACCTGACGGCGCTCTATGCCCAAGGAAACTATAGCGACCGGAGGCACTAACAATCGCACGAGATACTAAATCATCCAAATATAGTCCATGCGGACTGGTACCACATAGCAATAACAATGTATTTACAATTAGTTATCTTAGTTACCGTGTAAAATCCAGGATTAATTCTTTTTGACCGGCTAGGTAGGGGATAAACATGTTTGCCATTATTCGAGAACGATTTCGCCAAGGTTACCGCACCAGTGGTTTTCCACGCCGGGAGCCAGAACTACCGCCACGATTCCGGGGCAGACCACAATTAAATATCGATCTCTGCATGGCCGATTGTGATGCTTGCGTAAGCGGCTGTCCCCACCAAGCCATGAGCCACACGGAAGACGGTCCCCGCATGGATATCGGCCACTGTCTATTCTGTGCCGACTGCGGGGCATGCCCCCACGATGCCATAACCTTCAGCAACGATTACCGTTTGGCCGCCTCTAGCCGAGAAGATCTATATATGTCGGAAAAGGTTCCGCAACTGGCCAAGTCCTTAGAAAAAAAGATGCTGTCGCTCTTCGGCCGCTCACTCAAACTCCGTCAGGTCTCTGCTGGCGGCTGCAACGGTTGCGAAGCTGATCTGAATGTCCTTGGCACCCTGGTCTATGATCTGGGTCGCTTCGGAATCCAGTTCGTCGCTTCACCACGCCACGCCGACGGTCTTATCGTCACCGGCCCAGGGACCGAAAACATGCGCCAAGCGCTGCTGGACACCTACGAGGCAATGCCCGCCCCCAAGCTGGTCATTGCTACGGGATCCTGCGCCATCGGCGGCGGCCCATTTCGAGACTGCGATGAAGTTCATAACGGCATCAGCGATCTTTTACCGGTGGATCTCTTCATCCCCGGCTGCCCGCCACATCCTTACACTTCACTGGACGGACTGCTGCGCTTACTCGATAAACGATAATCATGAACTTTTTAAAGAATTAAGGGATTAGACAGGATATTTTCCCTTTTGGTTACAATTCAGATAATAGTCGGCTGGCGCTCCTTCGGATTGTGCAAACCTTTTATCAAACCCGATACGGAGAAAAATAATGGTCCTATTTCTCGGTTCAATCATCTTGATTCTCGCCTCGGCACTTGCCGGGATCGCGTGTCGATGGGGCGGACGCTTATGGCCCCTAATCTCCCTGATGCTCATACTCACCGGCTGCACCCTGGGGATTTTTGCGATAACCGATATTCTTCTTAGCTCAAAGACTGGTTCCTTATTATTACCCTGGGCAGTACCCGGCGGAGGGCTGGCTTTTCACCTTGACGGCCTAGCGGCGGTTTTTCTTTATCCCGCGCTCTTGGTTATCGCGGTGGGCAGTCTATATGCGGAAGGTTACTCGCCGGTGGCCAAAAACCCCGCCTCAGGAAGTTGGCTGCGCACCTTTTACCCCCTCCTCAGTGCCGGAATCCTGCTGGTTCTGGTGGCCGACAACGCGGTCTTCTTTCTCTTCTCCTGGGAGCTAATGGCCCTGGCTGGTTTTTTCCTGGTGGTCACCGATCGCAACGATAAAGAACCATTGCGAGCCGGATTCATTTATCTGGCGGCCACCCATACCGGCACCATAGCCCTCTTTGGGATGTTCGCCATGTTAGGATCTTTCCACCTCGACCAGCTATTACCGACAGCCGCAAGCTTTGACGGCAATACAAGCGCTGCCACGATAATTTTCCTTCTGGCTCTCCTTGGTTTCGGACTCAAAGCCGGGCTGATGCCCCTCCATATCTGGCTGCCCGGTGCCCATGCCGCCGCCCCCTCCAATGTGTCGGCCCTCATGTCCGGGGTAATGATAAAGGTGGGAATCTACGGTCTGATCCGTATCACCGGTTATTTTACTAATATCCCCAACTGGTGGGGCTGGACAATACTGGGACTGGGCCTGGTCTCAGCCCTATTGGGAGTGGTCTTTGCCATTGCCCAACATGATATCAAACGACTCCTGGCCTTTCACAGCGTTGAGAATATCGGCATCATCCTCCTGGGACTTGGTATCGCCCTTCTAGGTCGCAGCTACCATGCCCCAGCTATGGTTGCTCTGGGGCTGGCCGGGGCCTTGCTCCACGTTATTAACCACGGACTCTTCAAAGGGTTGCTCTTCCTGAGTGTCGGGGCCATGATCCATGCCACCGACAGCCGGAGACTCACCGATTACGGCGGCCTGCTCCAGACCATGCCGCTCACCGGATTCTTTTTCCTTGGCGGGGCGATTGCCATCTGCGGCCTACCGCCCCTAAACGGCTTTATCAGCGAATGGCTAATCTACCTTGGCCTTTTCCAGGCAGCAAAGGCAGCCTCCCAGGTGCCACCCCTGATTCTCTTGGCCATGCCAGGCCTAGCCATGACCGGCGGTTTGGCCTTGCTCTGCTTTGCCAAGGTTTTCGGGCTATCATTTCTCGGAGCGCCGAGAAAAGAGCGACCGGGCCAAGAACCACCACTGACCATGCTGCTGCCCCTTATGATTCTGCTCACCGCTTGCACCTGGATCGGACTTGCACCCACCACCACACTACCGCTTCTTACCCGAGCTACCGAAGCCTGGCTGGGAAAATCTACAACCTTCCCCCCTCCTGATCTCGTCATTCTTGCTCCAGCAGGAAATATCAGCCGCATGGCGATAACAATGATCCTCCTATTTGCGGCCGGGTACTTTCTTTGTCGACCCAAAAGAAATAAGGAAATTCCTCAGGCCACAACCTGGAGCTGTGGCTATAGCATGCCCCTGCCCCGCGCCCGCTATACCGCCACCTCCTTTGCAGAGATGACCGTCCACTTTTTTTCCTGGGCCCTACGCACCCGAATAAAGCCCCCCATCGACACCTCCATCTTCCCAACCAAAGAACCTTTCTCCACCCACACTCCTGACGCAGTCCTCGACCTCCTTCTCCGTCCGGCAACATTATTTATCGTCAAAACCACCGGCCACCTCCGCAGTATTATCCAACACGGAACAGTGGGATTGTACCTACTCTATACCGCCATCACCCTCCTAGCCTTACTGATTTATGTATCCCTCTGATAAAAATAAATTTAATACGTGGTCACCACACCTCACCTCCATATGGTTACCCCTACCCGCCATAGAAAGACTATAACGTGTAGCTGCAACTGATTAAATCTGCAGCACCTGTGATCAGCAGGTACAACTCTCCTGGTGCCGATGAAATAGCGTTATTTATTTTTTAATTTGATATAAATACACCAAATAATAGGAATAATTGAAGTCAGAGTAGAATTAACAATTCTATTATAATTATCCTTCAAACACCTGTCGCCATATACAAGTTTCGGTCGCATTCTCCACTTCAAGCATGCCGCTTTACCCTGCTACTCAGCACCTCTCTTCCCATAGTATTTTCTAAAAACCACACTCCTAATACACCTAGTAATAGATGATTTTCCAGTCATATATATTATGGGAACGTGAAAAATTAAATTGCTTATTCAATATACCTACATTACCTACTTATTAATCTTTTCTTTTAACATCAAAAAATTAGGATGGATTTTTTAAGTTTACTCTGACTCCTGTAAATATCCACCGGTAAAACCGTTGGCTTTAAATTATGAACCGCTCAAAACGGTGTGTTAAAAAGATTCACTGACCACCAGTCGGTGGGCAGTTATTGATATAATTTCAGGTAATCAACCCGCTAATCTTCTTTTTCTTGATCACGGATATATGCACGTACAACTTCTTCATCAGTACCAACAGTTGAAACAAAATATCCTCGGGCCCAAAAACTCATTCCACCGTAATTCTTCCTTTGCTCAAGATAAGTCCGAGCAATGTGAATTGCGCTTTTGCCTTTCATATAGCCGATTACTTGGGACACTGAATATTCCGAAGAGATGGATACCAGCATATGAATATGATCCAACTGCAGATGCCCCTCCAAGACCTTACTTTCTTTTTATCGAGCAAGCTCATGGAATACTTTACCAAGATGTTAGCGAAGTTGACCCATAGAGATCTTTTCCTCGACATTTCGGAATCCAAACAATGTGATACTTGCATTTCCATCGGGAGTGACTTAAGCTGATTATGTTCTTCATTGAAGCCTCTTTCTCGTGACATTGAG
The DNA here is from genome assembly GCA_029865005.1 of Desulfobulbaceae bacterium. Classification (GTDB taxonomy): domain Bacteria; phylum Desulfobacterota; class Desulfobulbia; order Desulfobulbales; family Desulfobulbaceae; genus JAOTSI01. The sequence continues at coordinate 2,697 of JAOTSI010000156.1, read as the reverse complement.
CGGTCCACAAATCTGGATGCTTCTTCATTTTTCAGAAATCGTCAAACTTTTATTGTCCCCCTATAAAACCGGGGGGGTTACCTAAGTAAATTTATTCTGTGAATTATTTGATACAGATGAAAAACTCACTCTACAACAAATCGATATAATAACCAAAATCATCATGAACACATCAAAGACTTTTACTCATAACTTATATTCGACCATCGTAATCTTTCTATTCTTTGCAGGCTTATTATACTGGTTATAAGCATTGCCTCTTCATGAATTAATGAAATTTTCTATGATTGGGTAACGTATGGCATATTTTTTACAGAATAGGTGGATTTTTCATGTTTACCCGCCCACTCTCAAGATCGCGTAGGTGGACACCAAACCCACATTTGGTTTATCCAATATGTTTCCCATATTCTAATGAACAGAAGAGCATTTTTAAAATTTGCATTATATAGCGGTGCGGTTGCGCTGGTTGGCAGCTACCCGGTATTCATTGAACGTAATATCGTAAGGGTTAATCGATACAGGATTGCGCTTACTGACTTGCCGCCCTCTTTCCGTGGTTTCACCTTGGCCCACCTTACGGACCTGCACTTGGGTCCTCTTGTCTCACCATCTTTTATTGCAGGAGTTGTATGGAAAACCAACCAATTGGGAGCTGATGCCATTGTTTGTACCGGTGATTATGTCCATGGGAAAAATACAATTGAGGAGATTGAAAAAGTATGGCCACTCCTGTCTCAACTCAAAGCAACCCATGGTGTTTACACGGTTTTAGGTAATCATGATCACTGGGCTGACACTGATCGTTCCCTCTATTGGTTAGAGAGAACGGCACAAAATATCAGGCACCAGTGCAAGCCTATTTATAGGGGCAAAGAAAGGATTTTGCTCGGTGGAGCTGGTGACTACTGGGAAGATGATTTGCGGATAGATGAAACATTTTCCGGTTCAGGGGAAAAGGAGTGCAGAATCCTTTTGTCCCATAATCCAGACTCGGTTGATACCCCCTTCGATACACCACTATCGCTGGTGATAAGCGGCCATACCCATGGCGGACAGGTCGTTGTTCCATTTGGGGGACCCCCTATCCTACCTGTAATAAACAAGCAATATTCAAGTGGGTTAATCACCACTCCGCGAACCCAAGTCTTTATCAGTAAAGGGATTGGTTGGGCTATTTACCCGGTGAGATTTAACTGTTATCCTGAAATCGCTTTATTGGAACTTGCCTGATGTCTTTTTCGAAACTGGTCCGTGTTTTAGTTAATCACTTCAACGATTGTTTAAGTGATAATGATAGAGTTTGTCATCTTAGTCAATTGCTAACCCTAGGTCCCCCTTGAAGCAAAGGTGATAGGGTGCGTTTTACGCACCATTAAAAAGCCCGGCCCGCCCCGTACGCATCATTATCACTCATTTTCGTTTATCCATAAGGTTCGAAAACGGTGCATAAAATGCACCCTACCCAGCTGGAAACAAGAGGCAAACAAGAACTATCTATGGAGCTGCTTGTGGAATCGCTACTTATGGTAGCCCCGCCCCTGTCAGGATGAAATTATGTATCAATAACCGTGAAAAATCGACTGGTTTGACCCTTAGCCCGTCAGGCTAAGGAGAATATCCTATTAACACAAATAATTGAATTATGTTGCAGAATATAAAAGGGGCAATCACAAGGATCGCCCCTACGCACGCACGCAGCATTGTGGTATATAAACTTTAATGATTAAAGCACCAACTCTAATCACATTGTCGTAGCTCAACGGTGTTGCACCACAATGTCACTCCTTATAACCGCAGCCGGTATCGCTTTAATCTAGTATTATATTTTTTCTCTTTCTGGCTTAAGCCTGACGGCTATGGGCCCCATAGGTACCTAATCATAGGATTCGAAACTAGCTGATTGAAATCAAGCCTCATTTGCAAGTGGTCACTTATAGTTTCGCACTCATTAAATTAGGTAGTTATCTTTCTATGACCAAGCACATAGAAGGATAGCTACCTTTATTCACTAGGGAACTTCATCAACACCTATATCAATTCCAGTTCGCTGAGGACGACTTTGATTTTGGATATCGATTAAGGGAGCAACAGAGGGGTCTCCTTTGTCGATTGCCGGAGAAGTCCCACTTATTAGATAATCTGAATCCGGGAGAAAGAGAGGATCACCAACTATATTATTTATGCCGGGATATGGCCCTCCAGGTTTATATGCTCCATCCTGAAACAAACTGTTGGATACGCCTTCAAAAATTACGTTAAATTGCACCCGTAGATCATTTAACCCATTTAGTTCAGAATTATTCCAAAAAATTGAATTAACCACCATGGTCCCAGGTAGATTGTAATTACTTGAAATAGCCCCACCCCTACTCTCTTCTGAAGTGGTATGATTATCCCGGAAGGTGCAGTTGATAATTTGCGGCTCTGCATAGTTTATGGCAATAGCACCTGCAAAATTTCTCGCAGAGTTATTGATAAAAGCACAATTAATAATCTTAGGTTGGGCCTCAGCAATTGCGATTGCCCCTGCAATATGGGTTGATATATTGTTTTTAAATACACTATTTATAATGGTCGGCTTGGCAAGTAGGCTCATCTGAATCCCTCCGCCGTAAGACTCTGTGATACTACCATTGGCGGAATTACCTATTATATTACAATTTTCTATATAGGGTGAAGAGTAGTCTGGAATAT
>JAOTSI010000067.1 GCA_029865005.1 Desulfobulbaceae bacterium | reverse complement strand
GAATGCCTCCACCACCAGTAACCGCCTGATTATTATAGATGTTACATTTGATTATTTTGGGTTTGGAAGACGTACCACAAAGAATTCCACCACCGTAAGTATTTTTACCGTTTTGTATGGTAAATCCTTCAAGGGTGGATTGACTTTTATCGCTGAAAGTGACCACGCTATTGGCCCCACTTCCATTAATAATTGTTTTACCTGGACCGTTTTTTGATATAATTGTGTAGGTTTTCGTATCCTCGCCCATAATCCAAAGATCCTCATTATAAGTTCCATCATCAACCAAGATGGTACCCTCGTCTTCCACTGCCTGGATCGCCAGGTTAATCGATGAATAATCACCTGGAACATGGATCACTTTAGAAATAGCAATCACAAAAAATGAATCACCTAACTTAATGGTAACAGTAGATATATTATTGGCTGAAACAAGAACCGGAGAGATGAAAAATTGCATAATCCCAATGAGCATAAAAGCCAATATGGTAAAAAGCCGGTGGTTGGAATTAAATCTAATCATAAAAAACCTTACACATTAAAATATTAAGTAAAAACTAAATTGACCAAGCAAAAGATTCCCGGAATCAACAAAACAGAAACAACAAGGAACATTTCAATATTTCAGTTTAATAGTAAAACGGATACGTTACTAATATATTTTCGTAGTAAATCCTCTAATTGATCACAGGACGTATCATAATTGTTATATTAACATGACTGATACCCTGGAAAAATAAAGTAAAAATAGAAATAAGTCGGAAAACAATTTAACCAGCTTTACTGTTACAATATAATCATAGTATATAATTATACAAGCTAGAATATTATAAGCATTATTGGATTAATTATGCCTGAAAACATCATCTAGTGAAATTCCACCGGGAAAACCGGTGGCTTCGAGAGTGCCCCTGGAAGAGGTTTTGTTTATTCAAAACTCTACAATAACGCCTACTTCTTTACCTGATATTTCTTACTGCTTGATATAATCACGTACAGTATTCTCATTTAATCCCAATGTGCTCACCAAACACCCTCGTATCCAGAAATAATTCCCGAAACTTCAAGATATCCCGGATTACATTCATCACCAATTCTTCACTATTCTCTTAATAAAACCTGGAAAACGTAACATTATCCTCAACACAAGTGAAGAAACAACCACCTTGAAAAGTGAGCATTACCAAAAATTATTTGGCTAGCTATTCCGGGCGAACATAATCACGTTTGAATTCCACTCCAGGGCTTTCACGATTGGCAATGATTAAAAACAATTCAGACTTAAGCATATAATTTCCTAAATATCAGTATTAAACTTTACGATGATTAATGGCTGTTTTGCAACCTTCGAGAATGTTAGTTGCCTTGTCACGAACAACAACGACATCTATTAGGACTTAAACTTCATATGGCGGCTCAATTTCTTCAAGTTTCAATTTTCTAAAATGAGAAAGTTTGATTAAGGCAGTCGCCTCGGTCGGGGTAACTAATCCTGAGTAAAACAGGGAGAGGTATTTATGGAATTGGCTAGGCAAATGGCTACCATGTTACAACAATAGAATGAGATAATCAGGCTATCCGTGCCAATATCCAGAACCAAGAGGAGAAAAACTGAAGCCTTGAGCAACTAAAGTTTTTTAATCGGACAAGGTATGACACCTTCAGCGAGATCACAATAATATCGATTTGAGGGGTCCTCAAATTTCAAGCAACCCGTTTAACGGGTAGTCCATGACACTCCATCCGTCCGGCAAGGAAGAATATCCTATTAACAAACATTATTAAATCATGGTGCGGAATATAAAAGGGCGATCACAAGGATCACCCATACGCACGCATGCAGCATTCCGGTATATAATATTAAATAATTAACGCACAATCTCTAATCACAAGGTCGCGGTGCCACAATGTTGCACTGCAGTGGCAAGTCTTATGACCGACACCGGTTATGTTTTAATCTAATAATATTTTTTCTCGCCGCAAGGCCTTGGCCTAACGGCTATACCCTCCCCCCGTACCTGTACACAAGGCTCATAACTGACTGATTTACCACAGTGCACATTTAAAGAAGTCACAAATGGTTCAGGTTTACGCAGTTACTGGTACTTGCTATAGCCCTTCTATGCGGTAAAGAGGAACCGCATAAAGATGAGGAGCCTGTGACCATTTACCTCCCACCCTCCAAAATTTCACCCCAAAGTAGTTACAGGGAGGACCATCGGGCATGCGGGCATGGGTCGGACCACGCGCTACATGCTTGATGTTAAAAGGTACTCATACAGCGCCATACCTCTCTCTAACTGTCAGGCTTTTACGTGATTAGAAATATTATTTTGAGGCCCAAATTGGCAAGTTATGAATTATTAGCGAAAGCATTGATTAAAGCCGGTAAAGGAGAGAAGATAAGGAACTGACAAATAACACATAGTATGACAATGTATTCCTGCTACCATGAACGAATCCACATAATCAAACGAAGCTCACCAAATAGCTAGACTGCAATCAAAAATGATAGAGATCGTTCCTCGATTTCACGAGCGTTAACAATATAATTAATATTTGGATGACAGAATGTATGCACCCGAGGTTACGAGATCTTCATCCGTTAGGTGTTGAAAATCCGAAGCCAATTTTTCTCTGGGAGCGATGGCATCTTCCAGATGTTTAGCGCAATGTTTTACGGCAAAGCTGTTTGATTCCAAATACTTTTTATGGGAAGATAGGGGAAGGCGATTTAAAAGATAAGGCCTCTTCCCTTTTATCAAAGCCCACAACCATTTTTCGTACTGCCAATGTCCATACCACTGATCAGCCAGGCCATGACTTTTAAAATCTATTTGATGAGACATGTATCCACCTGGTTTGAGCCAGTTATTCATAGACTGATACACGCCTTCCATTTGGTCCACATGCTCCAGTACGGCTTGGGAATAAATAAAATCAACATCATCTCGCTGAATAATGGAGCTGTCGAACCACGGTGTCTTATACTCGATACACTTATCTTTCGATCCTTGGTTTTTAATGGTTTTTCTTATCTCTTCGACTCTATCTTGTAGGAGATTTTCGGCCATTGATTCTATTGTCAAAATATCATCGGGAAAATCATAATTATTAAGACGAGGTTTTAATCTTGGAAATTCATTATGATCGGGAATAGGCTCACGTTTTAAAAATAATTTAACTAATTCATCTAAAATCCGTTCATTAGATTGGACATCCGCATAGTTTACCACATCAAAGGCATAATATTTCTGAGCTCCGGATAATAAGGCAGACAAACCTATGCCCAACGAATCACCAGGACCAAGCTCCGCGACAACTGACGGAACCTGCTGCATGCCATATTTACGGGCCATGATGAGATGCCGAAGCCAAACAGAATAACAATAACGCGCAGAATCTGTGCCCCCTGTTTTTTTCCGACGTATCTTATTAAAGCCGGGAAAATAAGTCGCTAGACCAAATAATAATTGAGCAGCCGTGGTAATCATATTCAATATTATAAAAAAAATTAAAAAATAGATAATTAACTAGAATTTTACAATCAGATTAATCATTACCCTACTTGCACAATTATTTATAGTAAAATTTGTAATTCCATTTAGTTTAATTATTTTTTCAATTTTATTTTTTACCTCAACAATATTCGTTTTTGAATTAAAACATAATATTAACACTTTACCAGATAAGCTTTTGTTTGACTTTAGTATTTTTTCTAATGTATCAATGTTTAGGCAAAAAACATCACTTTCCTGAAGGGAATCAATTAAATTGTGATGAATATCTTTATTTATAGGAGAAATAGTAAATCTACCATAACCTGAATGAAACAGCATTTTTTTGACTTCATTTAGAACACCCGCCTCTCGATACACAGTAACCCACTTAGCCTGATTGCATAGCCAAAACAAGGCAACCATATCGGTCTCAGACTGAGCATCAAGGACTTTAACCTTACTGGCATCTAGCCCTATCTCTTGAATACAGCTAGAAAAAGCATCATTAAACTCTGAGAATGCTTCACGCATTTCAGTTAATTGACTCCGCCATTGTTTGGAAGTTACAACGGGATCTGACTTGAATGATAAACTTAAAAATCGTTTATATGAATTGGTTACATTTTCTTTGAAAAAGAAATTTTTTAGGAAGATAAAGTTTTGAATATCTACGTAATATTTTTTCTTACCGTCAGATTTAATATTATCTCTAAAGTACGGAGGTAATAAATCGCAATGCTCTTTGATACTCACTGTTTCAAGACCGTAACCATCGAGCACTTTTTTAAATTTTTTAATAAATCTCGTTCCCGCGACACCATGAACAATTTCACCTCCAATATTTTGAACAATAAGTCCATCAAAATTAATTTTGCCTGCCTGCAGCTTGACAAAATCATACACTCTTGGGGCAACATTTTCACTGGAAAGTAGATTACTTATAATTACTTTTTCAAGTACGGTACCAACAGCTCGCATACTGAAATATGTTGATGCAGGCGCTAATTTCCGTGAAGTATAGTAGCGTGATCCATCCGGTGACATTTCTTGACTTTTAATTATCTTCAGGCCAACATTCATTGGGTAATATGTTTTTAGATCAGGACATATTCTCTTTAAATCTTCATCTAAATATAGATAAACACTATGGCGACCTTCCAGTACCGTAAAATTTTCACGTCTCAAGTATGATGAAATTTGATCTTTTTTATAATCGAAATTTGGAATAATAATATTAAACTTCTTGAATTTTCTATTTTCAATCAACAAACAATTATTTCTTGAATCAAAGGACACCCTCTTTAAAAAATAATAAAAATATAATGATTTTAGTATAACTTTATCAATACCTCTACCTAACGGCCAAAAAAAACGAGGTATATGTTTTTTGCTTTCTGCGCGAAATCCCATAATGACGATTGATAATATAGTTTTTTTTTACAAATTAAGGGTCAACGTTAAACGGACCATATTTTTATTACTGCTTTTTATTAAACAATAAACTATGCTAAAATAAGAATGATCTTTCCGGAATTATGTGAATTATCAATTCAGTCTCACCCCAAATCCACTGGCCTATAATCTCAAGATTCATCACAATTCTTAAGTGATTTATCAAATCAATTTGTTACAAACCCGTAAGCAATCACCTGCACTACACCTGCGCACGATCAGACCGGATTCACATAGGATTATATAGCCCACCGACCAGCTTGCACACATGCGCAGCACTGGTAGGCTCTTACCAGTCCGATGCTATAGAACTTTTCTTGTACCTGGTCACTTAATTATCTTCCATAGTTCTACATTAGTAATAATATCATCTTATTTCATTCACTTCCGATAAATATAGAATTCGATAGCATTGCTATCAATCCACTAAATAAACTAGTCCGATCCTAAAAATATTCCTTTTCTATATCGATTATAGGGGTAAATAGAAAGCAAAATCTAAGAGCTGCGGAAAAAATAACTTATCCCACCTCAGAGTCTGCACTTACCTGCTTGTCTGTAATTGGTCACAGGCACCTCATCTTCATACGGTTGCCTCTACCCATATAAATGAACTATAGCGAACTGCGGCAACTACATAAACCTGAGCTACCTGCGCCCCCCTTACCGTAACAATTTATATTTAAGAAGATAATCACAAATACCATGACCTGTTACCAAGGATAGGCCGTCTTCCTGGGTCTTCCGAAATTACTCCAACACGTTAAGCTTAAATCGGGATTTAGAAATTGTCTCTGTCAAAATTGCTCTATCTGACTACAATTTCTGGCATCACTATCTTGCTATAATTCCAGATAATTAGTCGCCCATAATTTGGGCAACTATTTTAAGGATGGTTTTGCGTGGACCACATATATTTAATTATCTAGAAACAGAAACTACCAGCGATTAGTTAACACCACTCTACTGCATAGTAAGCTCAAGGCCCGAACTTCTATTTTGAGGTCTTTGCCGGGGGGAATGATCAAGCATTTCCGAAAAAATTTTATTAAACACTGATGCAACGCCTATTGCATTCATACATTTATGGCCCATTGCGGAAGGACAGCGGTTTTTAAAACATGGGGAGCATGGAACATCACCAGTGAAAACGCGCTTAGCCTGACCTGCTGCGTGACTACGCATCCAATCGGTGGGTCCGAAAAAGCTGTAAATGGGAATACCGGAGGCGGCAAGAATGTGCATGGGACCGGAATCATTGGTTACGGCAAATAAAGCCCCTGCCCCAAGACGGTAGAGCTGAAGCACGGAAAACGCGTCAGTGGCATTGAACCCCACTCGGGCAGCGAGCATTTTATTAACCGCCGCATCATCGGGTCCACCAACCCACACGCAGACCATTCCTGCAATCTCAATCCTTCTGGCAAGAGCAAGAAACCTCTCCGCTGGCCATCTCTTGGAACGCCATTTTCTGCTTCCTCCTGCATGCAAGAGAACGTAACGGCCATTAACCAAATCATGTTCCCGTTTCCATTGCTCAACAAACTGTTCATCCCCGTGAGGAATTATGAGTGAACACCCTGGTGAAGCTACAACCGCCCCACCGGAGAGCAGGGTTTCATTGAGTCGTTCAAAAACGTTTTGCCTACTTTCCCTGGTATATTCTTCTGCGGGATGGTGAGTATATATACTGCGGGGCTGAGTACCAACCCGTACCCCAGCCCTGGAGAACCGCACCAGCCGCCTACTGGTACCGTTACCCTGCAAATCATAGATGTAATCAAAATGTTGCTTGGCTACCCAAAGGATAGTCGCTAAAACACCGTTATCGGAGAAACGTTTTTTGCGATCAAGAACCACCACCCTAATACGGGGATCATTATTAAAAAACTCTACGAACTGAGGGCCGGTGATAAGCCACACCCTATCTCCTGCATGATGGGAGAGCAAGGATTCAATATGGGGTAACCCGATCATAACATCGCCCAATGCCGATATTTTGATAATTAGAACCTTTTTACCATATTTTTTTGGCAAATTCCCAGAATTGACATCAGATATACTCATAGATCACCTGCTATTTTATAATATTTTTTTTTACAGGTTGACTTGATAGCAATACATTTTACAAATCTGCAAATAGCTTGCAACAAGAACTGGTTATTCGTAAGTGGTCGCAGGTACCTCATCTTCATGCGGTTGCCTCTACCCCATAGCCATCAGACTAATTAGGATAAAGTAATAGTATTGTGTTGTAAAACAAACTTGTAGACTATCTCGTACTGTAGGGGCACCCCTTGTGGGTGCCCGCCTTAATCACTATAAACTACAAGTATTTATTTATTGATAACAGTTAATATAAAAATAATTATTTTCTATTCTTACAATTAGCTCAGCGGGCACCCACAAGGGGTGCCCATACAGCGCACAGCAAGATGCAAGTTCATTTTACATTGCAATATCTTGCTTTTACGAGAATTAGCTTGACAGCTATGGCCCCTACCCGCATAGAAGGGCTATAGCGAGCAGGGGCAACTACATAAACCTGAAACACCTATTTCCACTTACAATCTGGCAGGCCTTTAAAATCAGCCAGATACAAACCCAGTGACCAGGTACGATTATCCAAGAACAAGGCAATCGCGAACACCCCTATCACACACCTGGCAGCATGTTTTATAAATAGTTGATTTAATATACTTGGCCATGGTAAATGATCGCACCCTTTCAGATCCGAAGCAACCAATAGTGTTTCAAAATAGTATTTAAAACTAGCTTCAGTTTGAATCAAATCATAGAAATGCTCCTTTCTCAGCTAAACCAGAATCACTTTCTAGCAATTAAATATTCAGCGCTATACTTGAAACAAACAACGTTTTATTACATGTTATTATATAGGATATTTTATTATTAAACAAATATCAATCCGTTATTTAAGCGTAATTTCAACACTTATCGGAACACACTGTTACCCAGTTGTATTACACGAAAATTAAATTTGATTATAATTGTGCTGATTGTTTTGAATATACTGGAGCACCATTGAATTGATATTCCGAATGAATATTTCATTATATAGAATTGTTTATGATCAAAGATGGATCAAGAATGTTAGCGGGATTAATGAATGCAGCACCTGATCACATGGCTCGTAACTGCCCGATTTATTATAAGTGTGATTTTGTTTATGGTCACAATTACCTATAACCACTTACGAGATAGGGTAATAGCGATTTATTACAGATTGAATCGATTGAGAATAGTTCGGAGGCTTGTTGCCAATTTCTGCTCTCTAAAATGGTGTTCAAAGAGTTGTCTGGTTTGAAGGCCTCGTTGGGCGAGGTTTTGGGGATGGTCGAACCACTGGCATACGGTTGCAAGCAGTTCATCGGGGTTGCCTGGTTCTACCCAACCGATTTCTGGGGTCTCGATCAAGGTTTCACGATAAGCTATGGAGCGGCGGGTGATAACCGGACGGGCCACGGCCATGGATTGAAACATCTTATTGGGAATAACCAGCTCGGACTTCATGCTAGTTCCAAAAATACCCAGGAGGATATGGGCTTGACCGAGTCTTTCCGGAAGTTTGCTATATTCCGTCCAGGGTTCAAAACGGATATTTTCAAAGCCGCGAGCCTGTTCCTGTAATCCAGGTTTCAAATCGCCCTCGCCAAGTAAGGTCCAACGGATATTAATACTCCGTGCCTTTTGAGCTGCCGCCACCACAACTTCAGGACCCTGAAGGCGTAAAAAACTACCGTAAAACAAAACCTCTAAGGTTGAATCTTGAGGAGGGTATGCCATGGGAACGAAAAGATCTTCCTCCGCCCCCACATAGAGGACTTGTAATTTATCCCTCGCCACTCCCAAGGTATGGTGAAAGAAATCTGCATGAGCCGGAGTATCAGCCACCACCAAATCGGCCTTAGCGCAGAGCGCGCTCTCCCATTGCCTATGTTTCTCGGCTTTACGAGAACCGGGAGCAGCTTTCTCTCGTTCAAAAATATCTTTTTGGTAAGCAGAGATCAAAGGATCAAAAACCAAGGGCACGGACCATTTGGCTGCCCAATGAGCGGCAGAAGCCATATCCGCTTGGCGGAAACAAGGCACCCAGATGAGATCGGGCTTGAGTGGTCCTCTGCAATAAGCTTCCAGATAACCTAAAGGGCTCGACAGTGGGTGAAAATAATTCACCAGGCAACCATGTTGCCGAAACAACTTAAGCACCAAACGATTACGCGAGTAACCGCGATCCGTTCTCCCCCACCATAAAATCCTTGGACTATGCATTTTCACTTCCGCTCATTTATATAACCGCCCAAAGAAGCCACATCTTCGCACGATAACTTCAAGCCGATACCTGGTCTAATGACAAGTAACTATCTGATTTAATATAGTGTTAATCTGTAAATGGTCACAGGTGGTTCAGATATAAGCAGTTTCCTTTGCTCGCTATAGCCCTTCTATGCGGGCAGGGGCAACCGCATGAAGATGAGGTACCTGTGACCACTCATTATATCCCGAGGTATTAAATCAACTAGTTATTAACCCGGTGATCGGAGAGGGTTATCTTTATAATCTGATAACTTTTAAATCGGCAGGGAGTTCATCATCGCCTTTAACAAACCGCATATATCCACTCTTTCCAAATGATGCCACCCCGTTAATATATACAATATCTTTTTCTTCATTGGGATTTTTGATTTTATAACCCAACAGATCAGCAACCAAAACACCCAACTCATAATGGGTCGGCATATGAATGGAACGAAGCTTATCCAGAAATGGTGTGTGGATATCAACGCCATAGAACATAAACGGCACCATGGAGGTATTAATGGTTAACTTATCATGACCCCAGCGTCCATTCTCACCAAGCTCTTCCCCATGATCAGAGGTAAAAAAACAGTACACCGGTTGATGCTGTTTTTGAATAATTTTCGTAACCAGTTCCTGATAGAAATAATCAGCATATAACACGGCATTATCATATGCATTTAAGGATTCTTCTTGATACGATAAACCCTTATAGGGAAATTTTTGAAATTGAGGCCGATGGGAGGTATTAGCTTGATAAGGTAGATGTATATTTCGTTGATGGAGTACAATGAAATTTCTCTCGCCCAGTTTGATTTTTTGGACCAATTTCAGTAAACCCTCATCCTTTTTACTATTAAATAATTCCTCTTGGGAGTCATAGGTGACCATATGATCAATGGAGCTCACCTGGACCCCATTTAAACAGTTACTGTTTTGAGCAGAGATGTAAAACGTTTTAAAACCATGTTGTTTAGCTAAATGGAACAGGTTGGCCTGTTGGCGTTTCAAAATATCCTGATTCAGAGGATTATACTGGATATTGTAAAACATGGGCAAGGTTGAGCGAGTAGCGGTGGCAGCAGAGAAGCCTTTTTTGTACACAAAGTTAGCATCATCAACCAGGGAATCAAGAAAAGGCGTGGTCTGACGCTCATAACCAAAAAGAGACATATGGTTCGGGGTGAGACTTTCACCCATCACCACGATAATGGTCTTATTTTCTAGCGGATGAGTATTTTCTTCAATGGCGTATGGTTCAAAATGCATTGTTTCATGTTCCGTGAAACTCTCAGGCACCAAGACAGAGAGCCAAACCGCATAGGAGTTCAGGGTATTGGCCAGGGTGGGGTTAGCGGCAACGGGAAAAAACTTTAAAATATCATTCCTATCGGAGTGAGTTTTCACCCTTATGGCAGGAAAGATAAGAAATAGAACTATAAGAACGGTGAACCCTTTAATTTTAAATTGGGCATCCCAACTTTTGCGAATTGCCCATAAACATAAACCGTATGGGATCAAAACCAACAACGGTACATAAAGAAAATGCTGGAAGTTGGCAAAGGCGGTCTCCCCCACTTCGGCAAACTCAACAAACATCAAGCCAATGGAGAAAGGCGTTATATAGTCACCGGAATAAGCCAAGCTCCCGAATTGGGTGATTTCCAAAGCCGCAAGAAAGCCCAAGGTAGAGGCAACCACTTTAAAGCTTCTACAACTCGCTAAAATGGCGCCAAAAACCAAAAACATCCAAACATATTTTTCCCGATACCAGGTAATGGGGTTATCGCTAAACCATGGGAAAATAAAAGCGGGAACCATGAGAGTTACCAACACCACAATGGCAATGGCGCAGTTTACCAAAAGTTGTTTAAGGGCTTTTTTATTCATCACACCCAACCTTATTATAAAATAGAAAGTATATTTCAGAATCCAGACTTAACGTAATTAAACACAATACTTGCACACACCAAGCAACGCGAGCTTAAAAGTTTTCCGGACTCGGGGCGGCCAAGATGCCGACCAGGAAAGCGAAATAATGACCTTGATGGGAATCAAAAAGAAAAGAGTTCATCAAACAACCCGCTGCCATGGAAAGAACAACCCCCTGGAGCAACCACTTATCGTTGGGAAGCAGTTTGTTTCCCCATCGCCAAGCAGTAACTAACAGGGCGATAAAAAGGAGCAGCCCTACCCCCCCGGTTTGAACCAAAAGAAAAAGATATTCATTATGGGGATTATCTGTTGGTTTGGTACCTGTACCTGCAATGAGTTTTTCATGTTCCAAAACAAATGAACCGGTCCCATGGCCCAGGATGGGTTTTTGCCCAATGAGACGCACGCAATTATACCACCAATCAAAACGCTGCCCCAGAGACGACCTGGAAGAGCCCTGCTCGTAGGTCGTAATATCGCTATAGGCGTCTTGTACCCGATTTTGGACATTCTTGGAGGAAATGACTGCAGCCAAAACCACCAGTAAAAACACTCCAAAACCAATAAAAAATTGCTTCCGTGAAAAACGCTGGCCCAAGAACAGGACACATAGCAAAACAAGAGTCAGCATCCCGGTTCTACCAGGAGTGACATAGACTATGTTACCGATAACCGCCAGAAGCAAAACAATATATGGCAAACGATATTTTTTATTATCGGCAACTTGGTGTAATGTCCAAAAGGCCAAAACAGCCATAAAAAAACTATGGGTTATATGATAGGTAAGGGAATAACCGTAATGGGGAACTGGCACAAACCCCAGGAACATAGCGTAAGAAGCAATAAGTGAGATAATACAGCCAATGAAAAAGGCTGAAACCGCCCATTGCCGTTCCCGGTTATTACAAGTTACCAACAGCGACATCACCGCTGGAATAAAAAAAAGTTCCCGATATTTCTTCAATCCATCAAGGGCATCGTCCAGACTTGCTGGAGAGTAAAACATGGCGATGAGCAAAAGCAAGCCGAGCAACATCGCAAAGGCTGCAGGTCCATTTTGCTTTACCAATTCAGGAAGTTGTTTAATCCTCCCGGACAAAATCCACAACAGTACGATAAGAAAGCCAAAACCTCCCATCACTGAGGTGGAAAGCGCGGTGGAGAAACATCCACCAATAACAGCATAAAGACCAGCCTTCCCCAACCAAGCCGTCGACTTTTTACAAAACGACGGGGCCTGATCTGGATCACGATCCTTATTGATATTGCATTCTGTAGAGCAGTTCATATTCACCATGTTGAGCAAGAAGTGCGTCATGGGTACCCTCTTCCACGATCACTCCATTTTTAACAACTATAATTCTATCGGCATTGGTGATGGTTGAAAGGCGATGGGCGATAACAAAGGTGGTTCTATTTTTCATCAAGTTTTCTAGTGCCTTTTGCACCTCCCGCTCGGACTCAGTATCCAAAGCCGAGGTTGCCTCATCCAGGATAAGAATCGGGCGGTTTTTAAGTAAAGCTCGAGCAATGGAGAGCCTCTGCTGCTGACCACCAGATAGTCGCGCCCCACCTTCACCGATAACCGTATCAAAACCTTGGGGAAGCTTATCGATAAACTCTAGCGCATGGGCAGCTTCTGCGGCCTGTCGAATATCCTCTATAGCACATTCAGGATCTCCGTAAGCTATATTATTACGTACCGTATCATTAAAAAGAATGGTTTGTTGGGATACTATGGCGATCTGATGACGTAGGGATTGCATGGAAACATCACGAATATCAATCCCATCAACACAGAGAGTTCCTTCCTGGATATCGAAGAAACGAGGAATCAGGTTGGTAAGAGTTGTTTTACCACCGCCGCTCGGTCCAACAACAGCAAGAACCTGGCCCTTTGGCACGGATAGGTTAATTCCGTTGAGTACGACTTCCTCATCGTTGTAGGAAAATTTAACATCTTTAAAAGTTATATCCCTTTCAAATTTGATCAATTTCACAGCATTTGGTTTATCCGCAATATCAGGTTCAATATCGAGCAAAGAGAAAACCCGAGCTGCAGCAGCCAAACCTTGTTGCACAGTGGAATTTATGCGACTAACACCCTTTACCGGGTCATAGGCCATGATAAGAGCGGTAAGGAAAGCGAAAAAATCGCCCGGAGTGGCTGTTCCCCGGATAACCTCATTACCCCCGAACCAAATTATCAGAGAAATGGCTAAGCCTCCAATAAATTCCATATAGGGATGCTGCACACTGCGCAAGCGAGCATCTTTAATTATAATATTAAACAAAGTGGTGACTTGGTCACGAAACCTTTTATTCTCATACTCTTCCATCCCAAAGGCTTTAACAATTCTGTTACCGGTGATGGTCTCATGTAGGATATTAGATACCTTAGCGGTCTCTTCCTGGGATTTGGTGCTCAATTTTCTAAAAATTCGGCCAAAATAGATCACCGAAGTGAGGGATACGGGAAGAATAATAAAGGAAAAAAGCGCCAGTTTCCAATTCATGTAAAATATTACCCCGAGGAGGATAACTATCTGAAAAAAATCGCGGAGCATACTAACCAATGCATTGGAGACTGCACCCTGCATTAAATTCACATCGGAAATAACCCTGGAGATAAGGGTACCAGTGGGCATGGAGTAAAA
>JAOTSI010000199.1 GCA_029865005.1 Desulfobulbaceae bacterium | reverse complement strand
GGTTTGGAAAGAGCGGCGAGATTTTTTGGTGCCTGACCCTTAAGTATTGAAAGGGGTTTCGCACTGATTTTTTTTGCCCTAAAGCCTAGCCTGCCGATGCCTCCGGGTGGCTGGCAGGTTTATGTCACGGGTTCAGGATAACGCCCCTTTCGAATGTTTCGACCTCATAAAAATGTAAGGAGGATTTCGCTATGGCAAAGACGAAGCTAACCATTGAGGAAAAATCCATCTGGCCCGATGCCCGGCAAATGCTTAAAAAAGCGGAACGAGACGGGGTCGAAACCGCTTGGGATCGGCTTGAGGTGCAGACGCCGCATTGTAAATTTTGTGAACTCGGCACCACCTGTCGCAACTGTGTGATGGGGCCGTGCCGGATCAGCGAGAAGATGCCGCGCGGGGTTTGCGGGGCGGATGCTGATGTGGTTGTGGCGAGAAACTTTGGCCGTTTCATTGCCGGTGGTGCTGCCGGTCATTCGGATCATGGCCGTGATCTTATCGAGGTGTTGGAGGCCATCGTTGAAAGCACCACCGATGATTATAAAATCAAGGATGAGGAGAAACTGATTCGGATTGCCGGTGAGATCGGGGTTGCCACCGAAGGGCGGGCGATCATGGAAGTTGCCCGCGCCGTGCTTGATGTTCTTTATGCCGATTTCGGCAGCCGCAAGAAAGAGATTTCCTTCATGAGCCGGGTGCCGGAAAAACGGAAGGAAATCTGGCGCAAGCTCGGCATGATGCCGCGCGGGGTTGATCGTGAAATCGCCGAGATGATGCACCGCACTCACATGGGTTGCGACAACGACGCTCCCAACACCCTGATTCACGCGGCGCGCACCTCGCTGGCCGACGGCTGGGCGGGTTCGATGATCGGCACCGAGCTTTCCGATGTGATCTTCGGCACTCCCACGCCCAAAACATCAAAGGTGAATCTTGGCGTGATCAGCAAGGATCAGGTCAATGTGTTGGTGCATGGTCATAACCCGGTGGTAAGCGAGATGATCGTCGCCGCCGCCCAAGACCCGGAGATGATTGCCCGCGCCAAGGCAGAGGGCGCCACCGGCATCAATATCGCCGGGTTGTGCTGTACCGGCAACGAGATTCTGGCCCGGCAGGGCATCCCCAAGGCCGGTAATCATTTGATGACCGAGTTGGCAATAGTCACCGGCGCGGTTGAGGCGATTGTCGTCGATTACCAGTGCATCATGCCCAGCCTTGTCCCTGCCGCCGGATGTTATCACACCAAGTTCATCACCACCGCCAACAAGGCAAAATTCACCGGCGCCATTCATTTTGACGTCAGGCCGGAAACCGCTCTCGCCCAAGCCAAGGAGATTGTCGGCATCGCCATTGACGGCTTCAAAAGCCGCGATCCCAAGCGGGTTGAGATACCAGGCGATCCGGTTGATGTCATGACCGGATTCAGCAACGAGGCGATTCTCGGCGCCCTTGGTGGCAGCCTCACCCCGCTGCTTGACGCAGTAAAAGCGGGCAAGGTGCGCGGCTTTGTCGCCATCGTCGGCTGCAACAACCCGAAATTCCAGCAGGATTCCTGCAACGTCGGTCTCGCCAAGGCCTTGATTAAGAAGGACATCATGGTGCTGGTCACCGGCTGTGTAACCACCGCCGCCGGAAAAGCCGGGCTGTTGATGCCGGATTCCATCTCCCAGGCCGGGCCGGGATTAAAAGAGGTTTGCGGTTCGCTGGGTATCCCGCCGGTATTGCACATGGGCAGTTGTGTAGACAACTCCCGGATCTTGCATCTTTGCGCCCTGATCGCCAATGAGTTGGGGGTTGATATCTCCGACCTCCCGGTTGGCGCGTCCTCGCCGGAATGGTACTCCGAAAAAGCAGCAGCTATCGGTCTGTACGCCGTAGCCTGTGGCATCTACACCCATTTGGGCTTGCCGCCCAATATCCTCGGCTCCAAGGTGGTTACGGATCTGGCCTTGAACGGTTTGGAAGGATTGGTCGGTGCATCGTTTGTGGTCGAGCCGGACCCGATCAAGGCCGCCGAGTTGTTTGATAAGCGGATTATCGCCAAGCGTAAAGGGTTGGGGTTGTCTGAGTAGTAGACCAACTTACAGAAAGCAAAAGAGGGGCAGGCGGGCGCAATGACCGCTTGCCCCTCTTTTGTTGTACTTGTAACAAGTACTTGCCGCGGGTATAGTTGTTTGTTATGTTTTGTTGGTAGTGATTTTTGTTATTATTGGGTTGAGCTGCTCAAGTCGTTGTAATTGCTATCTTATAGATGGATAATTGGCCATGTCGTTGGGATCGTTAAGTAAAATAGAGCAGTCCATGTTGCTTCAGATAATATCTGATTGTGCTTATTGTACTTCCTTGGAAAAAGTACAGGATATCGCATTCAAAGTTGGAGATTTATTACAATCAGCAAATATTGTTTTTTTGTCCGCAGGCTTGGATTTTCAAAAGGGACTTCCTGCGATTCAGGAAGTAAATATATCGTATCCAACTGAATGGACGAGCATGTATAAATCTCAAAATTTTATTGATGTTGATCCGGTAATAAATGTGAGACGGTCAGGTTTATTGTACTGGAAAGATATTTATAGGGAATTGCCGCCTACGGGAGAATTTTATAGCCAGGCAAAATCGTTTGGTTTGAGTAGTGGTTTCTCTCATATCCTTGTGGGTAATAATACTTTTGGCCTGATGTCTGTTGCAGATGACAAATTACGCAATTCTAGGCGCAGTAGAAATATAATAAATACTATTGCTCCTCACTTCCATCAACTTATAGCGAGGCTTTTGCGGAAACAATCATATCAGAAGTTGCCACGCCTAACAAGTCGTGAGCGTGAGGTGTTGCTGTGGGTTATGGATGGAAAATCGAACTGGGAAATTTCTGTAATTTTAAGCATCGGTCAAGAAAGTGTAAAAGATTATATTGCAAAAATTTTTCGTAAATTGAATGCAAGTAACCGCGCCCATGCAGTTGCCATAGCATTACAATATGACCTTTTACTTCCTTTTGTTTAAGTTCGAATTACAAATAAGATTGTTTATAGAATTAAGCCGCTATCTCTACTTTATTTGTTTGTTTCCCATCATTAAACCATGCTAATAGGGCTGGTTTTTTTATTTCATTATATTTTTCGAATGCAGTCCAACTTGATATTGCAGCTATTGCGATAACCCCGTCTGGCATAGTTGTCGCTGGAGCAACAGCACGGCATGGCATGCCCAGCAAGTTTAATAATCTAAAAAACTGTTTTGATACAACCATATATACAATGTCTTTATTGTTATCTCTACACCACCGATAAAATGCTTTCTCTAAAAGCATTAATATTGGGAATGTCCCATATTTTGTCAAAACTTGGCTTTTTCGTACATCGTTTGCAATACAAAATCTTGTAACTTCAATAGTTTGTGGTGTTTTATGTGTCAGATGTTCCCCGATGATTGACTTGAATTCATTTTCTATCATGAACTTTTCAGTATGAAGATGGATTCGTAAGCATGCAATTAATCGGTTGTTTGTAAAAATACCAATCTGTATGCATTTGCTGTCATGGATATCAATTTCTTTTTTTGAATTGTTGCATGGAACCCATGCAAGTTCTTTGGCAAATACTTTATGACGTAACTGATATGCAGCATCTTTTTCTTTTTTGGTTGTCAAGATTTGTATGCGTAGGTCTTGTTCAGTTAAAAAAAACATAACAATATTCTCCGTTAATAATGAGTTATGCGCGTTTTTTGGAATAAAAAGCTTGTGGCGAACTCAGTTGATTTACAGGAGCAAATATTGTGCAGAGGGTATTAAAAATAAACCCCCCGAATGGGGGGAGGGTACTTGTTGGGATTTGTCGTACTGTATTCTAAAAAGTGGTTATGGAGTGGGTCATTATTTTAGTTAGGTGGAATCTCTCTGCGAGGGAATAGTATAAATAAGGAGTTTTAAGATGTACTCTGGTCGCAAGTTTGATGTAGATATTGACTTAGGGATGGAGATTTTTAACACAGGACTTGTTAGGCTTAATGAAATCAGTAAGAGGTATAATAGTAATATTTACGTAAAGTTCGAGGGTTACAGCTTGACAGGCTCCCATAAGGATCGTGAAAGCCGTTATGTAACTGAAGATGCTAAGGTGCGTGGTTACAGTAAAATTGGATGTGCTTCTACTGGGAATTTAGCTATATCTCTTTCTGCTTATGCGTTGAAAAGAAATTTGGAATGTCATGTTTGGGTTTCCGAAAATATTTCGGGGGAAAGACTCCGATTGATAAAAATGTTTTCGCCTGTAATACACAGAGTAGGTGGTGATTATTTGGAGGCAGTATTGTTAAGCAACAGCGAGATGGGGAAATATGAAATATATAATGCAAATCCTGGGGAATGTCAGGGGAAAATAGAGGGGAATTCTGTTATTGGTTATGAAATATCTAAATCACTCAGACCTGATGTAATAATATGCCCTACTAATAACGGTTCATTGCTTAGGGGTGTTTGGTTGGGGTTAAATAAAATGGATATATATCCCAAAATGGTAGCGGTAATTGCAATGCAAACAAATTTGGCTGATAGTATATATGGTTTCCATGGGCTGGATAATCCCAATGAAATTATTCAAGAATCTGATGGGGAAATTGTAGATGTGTCAGATTCGCAAATAAAAAAAGCATGTAAAGATTTATTTTTTGAGGGCATTGTCTCAGAACCAGCATCTGCTTCGGCTGTCGCAGCACTGGGTAGCTTGAGGGATATTCGAAATAAAAATATTTGTTGTATTATTACCGGTAGTGGCATGAAATATACGGGTGGAGAATTGTATTGTGATGATGAGGATAGTGATACCTGTAAAAGTTACGATCTGGTTTTACAAAGATAGTATTCTCATGACATATCCATCATTCTTGACGAGTAGTTAGTCAAGCCAGTTTTTCCTATGAAATAATTAATGGGTTTGTGGAGAAATTTCCTAAATATCAATATTCGATTGGTGTTGGGGGGCGGCAGAGGTGGTGGCACATTGAGATCTGGTTGTAATAGTAAAATCGGTTATGTTTGTGGCATTTCGGCTGCTTTCTTTTGGGGATTCCACGCTGTTTTGGCTCGGCATCTCATCTCGGAACTGCCCGGCCTTGTGATTGCTGTGATCCGCTTATATGTGGCGGTTATCGGGATATATATCTTTCTGAAAGTTTTTGATCCTGATTTGCAAACGGTGAAAATCAGAAATCCTTTGTTGGTTTTTACTGCCATATTCGGGATGGCTTTAAATTTCTTGTTCTTCCATCTTGGTCTTGAATACACCACGGCTTCCAACGCCATGCTGATTGAAAGTTCCGCCCCGATTTTTGTTTTGATCTTCACCGTGATTTTTCTTAAGACCAAAATTAATACATTGAATGTGTTCGCAATTTTCATGGCTTTTGCAGGTGTCCTGTTGGTCGTGATAGGTGATCTGGATATAAACAAAAAACAGATGTTCGGTGATATTCTGGAGATGTTGGCCGCTATAACCTGGGCCGTTTTTATAATCGGAAGCAGCAGGCTGGTATCTTTGTCGTTGTTTCCCAAGAAAAGAATGGCCTATCTTATGACTGTATTCATTATTGCTGCGGTTCCGTTAACGCCGGTTCTTTTCGTGATGGACTACCATATCTCAATGTTAAGCCTGTTGTATCTTGTGATTCTTGGGCTTTTGCCGACGGCGTTGGCTTATGCCTTATGGTATGAAGCCGCCGCCCAGATATCCGTTGTCTCTGCGGCGCTTATCTTTAATCTTTCGATAATTTTTACTTTGCTGAACGCGCACTTTATTCTAGGCGAGGCTATTACGTTATTGATGATCCTGGGCGCCCTTCTAATTATTGGCGGCGTGGTTCTTTCTCAAATAGCAGAAGATCGAAATGTGGACAGAGTGAAAATACAGGCTCAGTCTTGACTCATGGCTGTTTAGGCCCAGTTTCTTCACGTAGTCACCCATAACCCAAACCCGAACCACTTGGCATCTCGGAAGGACAATTAATTTCGAATGGGGTCGGGCCAAGCTAACAGCCTAATTCAACATCGTAAAAGCTTAAAAAATGACCTATTTTATGTCTTAAAAGCCACTTTTTGTATCCCAAAAGGGCCTTTTAGGGAATTGAGAAACCAGGGGTGATGAAGATTTATTTCGGAACTCATAAGAAGTAATAAAATTAAACGGCAAAAATCGCTGAACCAGGCGCTTAACTTGACCGCAAGCATCGCGGCGGCGCTAGGCGTGGCAAGCTAGCTCAAACGTTATGCTGAAAAAAATTATGCCAAAAGATAGCTATTGTCGAGAAGGTCAATAAGAAAAGAATGATCAAGTCTTGAATATGCGGTTGTGCCTTCCTTGTCTTGGCCCATCTTAGCCATTACACCAAGCACATAATCTTTGTCTATAGTTGGCAACTCGTCGGGTTTACTTGCAAATTTCATTACCTTGTCCAAGGCAAGAGTCATAGCTAGATCGCCGATTTCAGTATCTTTCGTGCCACCATAATGCTTACTCATTTTATCAAATGTCTGTTTTTCCGCACCTGTAAGTAGGTCTTCAAACATAACCACTTCGCCTGAAGTTTTTCCTTTTTGAAGTGCTGCCATGACTGATCCCTGGCCACTTATACTAACCTTATCACTGTTTATATATTGGCCACTCCCTGTAGCCCCAGCATTTTGAGAAGCATCCCCGGCTGATTTGTTTCGCCAAAATGCCGGATTAATACTTGCCGTTTGTGAAGTTGCTGATATTTGCATAAGACTATCCTCTAATTTTTTTGCGATACGTTAGGAAAGAAGTTCCACCGTTGTTCACCGGTGCCTAACATACGCAACCTTAACGCCAAAGGAGCAGTGTCCGTGTAACTTCTTTTATGTTCAATCGCGGCCCAAAGCCGCTCTTGATTTATTTCCCTTTCACCTTGGCCTATGTTTCACGCAGTGTGGCAGTGCGGGATTTCACGGAATCAAATTATCCGCTAGATGTAATCCACTTTGGTGTCAAGATGGTTGTTTTGCATGGCAAGCGTAATGTGATAACTATGCCCATCTTCAAGCAGGTAGCCAAATCGTTCAACCGCGGCAACAGGGTCTTTATCATAGGCAGCAGCAAATTCTTGCTGTTTCTTGACAGCTTCCAGAAGGAATGTCGACGAGGCTACGCCACGAATTGCATTTGACAATGTGTCATCGGCATTAATTGCTTCCGCAAGTTGCTCGGAGAGTGGATTTTTGCCATCAACTATGATTTTTCCATCAGTGCCACTGTAGATATTCATCTGGGCGTTCGAGGGTATCCCGAGTTCCTTGTAGAGTGACTGGATTTTATTTTCTACAAACGATGTGAGGTTGGACAAATCATCCTCAATCGAACTTATTGTGTTAGAACCCTTCCCCGGTGGTTGGAGTTTGCTGGCTATTAATGCGGATTTGCCTTCATTGGAAATAGTCACTGTGTCGGGGCCTATTGTAGTTCCCGTTGCGGTCAGGATGTTATTCGGGGGCGGTTGTGTTTGGGTGAAGTTTACGGCTTGTGCGTATTGCGCAGAGATGATTTTGCTAATCATTATGATCTCCTTTGGTTAAGTGTTCGGATACTAAAGGAAAAGCAAGATTCATGCCGTTGTGAGGCGGGTGGGCTATTCGTGTTAATGTCAAAGGAAGGCTGGTGGCGGGAATGTCCTTGATTCATAAATTTGCGAGAGGTTAAAGGGGCTGCCTAGGTCGGTGCTATTTCTGGTTAACTGTTTGATTTTATATGCCTCTTTATGTTCTGTGCGAGTAGCGCAAGTCATTTTTTCTTACTCGGTGGTTGTAAGTCTTGCCGGAATTTTTCTTTTAGACGGTCAAGTTATGTGCTGGTTTTTTCTTATATGGATTACGCCCGGAAGGGTTTCAAGCCCGGCAAATATTTCCTGTTGCTGGGAACAAAAGGGGGGTAAAGTTTGCTATTGACCTTTTTCAGACATTAGCAACTTCGTTACTCGATTTTATTCTTTTTTTCTCTTTACTGGATGTGAAAGAACAGGGCCAA